>JAPLUR010000085.1 GCA_026397505.1 Candidatus Zixiibacteriota bacterium | reverse complement strand
GAAATGATATTCGGTCTCCATACCGATCCGAGCGTGCCGACCGGCAAAATCGGTTTGCGCGATGGGCCGATCATGGCCTCGGTGACCGATTTTGATATCACCATTATGGGCAAGGGGGGGCATGCCGCCCGACCGCATATTGCCACTGATGCCGTCGTGGTTGCCGCCGAAGTTGTCAATTCTATTCAGAAAATTGTCTCGCGTGAAATAAATCCGCTCAAGCCGATCGTTATCACTTTCGGCTCCATTGAAGGGGGCACCGCCCGCAATGTGATTGCCGAAAAAGTTGTCCTGCGGGGAACCGCCCGGACACTGTCGCCGGATAGCCTGCAGAGAATACCGGCTTTGATTCGGCGGACGGTCGATGGTATCTGCCGGGCGCGCGGGGCCAAATATGAGCTTGATTTCATCGCTCAATACCCGGTTCTCTCAAATCATAAAATGACCAACCTGATTTTTGCCGATGCCTGCCGGGATCTATTCGGAAGAAATCGGATAATAGAGTCGCCGCAGAGCATGGGGGGAGAGGATTTTGCCTTCTATCTTGAAAAAATCCCTGGGGCGATGTTCCGGCTGGGAGTCAAGAATAATAGAATCGGCGCCAATAGACCATGGCATGCCTCGGACTTCATTGCCGATGAAAGGAGTATTTTCTTCGGAACCGCTCTTCTGAGTTGGTCTGTCTTGAAGTACTTCGAAAGGTCTTTATGATGACCCGCCTTCCGGCGATTTTCATCTTCATTCTCCTGTTCTTCTATGCCCTCTCCGGCGCGGAGATTCTGCCCAATCAGGTACTGAATTACAGTGATTTCGGATTTATTACCTCGATTGCCGTAGGTTTTGATTATGTCTACTTCGGGACTACCAACGGGGTCATTCGCTATAAAATAAACGGGGATCAGTGGGCTGACCCGCTGACAGGTATTGACGGGCTGGTGGGCAAGGAAATTCGGGAAATGAAGGTGTCTCAGGATGATCAATATGTCTGGGTCAGGACCGAATCCGGTTCTTATGAATATAATCGTACTTTCGAGCGCTGGACGCCGATCGACAGCATCCCCGATGAACCGGTCACCGTTCAGCACCTGAAAGCAGATCCGTTCTTTTTTCCGCCGCCCGGATATAATTATCTGCCGGCGGGAGTGCTGGTGGATGAAACAGGCCGACGCTTCCCCCTGACCGATATTGTCGATGACGGTTGGAATTATCTCTGGGTAGGTTCCTGGGGAGTGGGGGCGTTGCAGGCCGGTAGAAACAACCGGCGGCTCGAGTTTCTTAGCTACGGTTTGCTGCAGGCGAATATCGCCGCCATGACCCTGGATAGCGGTTCTCTCTGGATGGCCGGCCCGGCGGAGGCTGACCACCGCACCGGCATAACTATCTTTGACTGGCGCAACAATAGTTTTGATTTTATAGAAACACAGGGAGGTCTGCTATTTTCGGCGGACAATATTAATGACCTGGCTGTCGGGCGGAATGCTGTTTATGTTGCTACCGACGACGGCCTGCTGGTGGTCGACAAAAAGGAGCGTAAAATAAAAGACCAGCTTTATCGCCGGAGCGGATTGCCGGATAATCGCATTCTTTCGGTCCTGGCTGTGGGCGATACGATTTTTGCCGGGACCGAATATGGATTGGGACTTCTTGGTGTCCAGCCGGATTCGACACTTGCAAAAACGAGACCGATGCTTCCCTCTTTATCGATATTATCTCTCGAGAAAATAGATGGGGATCTCTGGATTGGTACTTCTCGGGGAACTTACCGGCTCGATTTGAGTACCGGCAAGCTGACCCATCTGACGGCCCCGGAAGCGGCCTGGAACAGGATTCTCGATATAGTGCATGATTCCGAAAAAATCTGGCTGATATCCGATGAGGAAATGGTCTCGATAGACCGCGCCACCGGTGATATTGCTTCTTTTCCCGAGGTTCGCAGTTACGGCGGGGTGCGCGCCGTGGCTCTCAAAGACAGCATCGTAGCGGTGGGAACGCCGGGCGGCCTGCTGCTTATCTTCGACGGGGAGGGAAGCCGTCATGCCCTCTACACGACCGAGGATGGCCTGATATCCAATGAAATTCACAGCCTGGTTTTTGACGGCGACTATTTATGGGTCGGAACCGACCGGGGATTGACCCGTTTCTGGTATGCGAACCCCTCTTTGGGAAATTGACCTTCGCCCTAGGACAGAAAAAATGCAGTTGAACAGCAACCGCAAATTAATTATCTTTTAATAGAAGAATTATAATTGGGTTGGTGAGGCGGTCTGGAAAAATAATGCCTTCAAAAATCAAAAATCTGTTTATTCTTGCGGTGTGGTTGATTTTCTTTTCCTCCGGTCTGTCACATTCGGCCGACCAGAGCTTCTTTGACCTTTACAATCTTGAGGTTGAGGGGGAAATCCATAATTATCTTACCGGCGATTTCAACGGCGATCAGGCCATTGATGTTGCCATTATTTACTCACCGGCCGGTGATGCGAATATTCGCTATATAGGACTTCATATGCAGAAAGGAGCCGCCGGTTTCAGTTCGGGCACCGATTACCTGATAACTCTGCCGCCGACCGCGGTTCAGGTCAATGCTGCGGATATCGATAAAGATGGGCGCTCGGAAATTGTCTTTATTGACGCCGATGGTGTTTCCAATTTCAAATTGACACCCGCCGCCGGAATTGCCGGCCCGATCCGATTGATTCGCCTGAGCACGCTCTATTCTTTCCCGCTTTTTCATGGAATTGTTACTGACGCTTTCATTTATGATCTGGTCGCAAGCCCCGGTCTGGAAATAATCGTCCCCTCGCCCAAGGGGTACTCTGTATTCGAGCGCGGCGATGATGGTAATTACCAGATACTCAATCAACTCTCCATACCGGTTTTCTGTCAGATTGCCGAACGATCTTTCAGCAATTTCTCGGGGCTGGGGGCGGCGGGAATAAATATCGGTCTGGCATCCATAACTGCCGCCGATGGCAATCTTGATGGCCGGCCTGACCTGTATTTCCTCTGGGATAGGAAAGTCTGCGGCTATTTCCAGGACAGCACGGGAAATTTTCCACAGACATCTGATTTTGAGCTGAATCTTTTTCCCGAAAACATTGATGCCTTTGTGCAGAGTCGGCTGGTCGACTATAATGGAGATAAGCGGCCGGATGTCGCCTGCACTTTCAGCTCGGGCGGCATTATCAGCGCCGAAACAAAGATTCGGTTTTATCCGGCTGACCTGAAAGGACGGATTGGGCCGAAGCTTGAAAAGGAAATCAGCCTTTCCGATTCACACTGCAATTTAATCTTGAATGATTATAACCGCGATGGTCGCGGGGAGCTGGTTGTGCCGGCGGTTGAACTGGGGGCCATTGCCGCGACCAAAATGCTGCTGATGAAAAAGGCCGACCTTCATCTTCTGATCTATCCGCTGAATAATGGTTTTCCGGAGGACGAGCCGGCCCAGCGAATCAATTATGAATTCCGCTTTGATTTCAATCAACCGGTTCCGACCAAGGAGATAACTCTGGATTGGACCGCCGATTATAACGGCGATGGTCTCATGGACCTCGCTTTTTCCCCCGGCAGCGGGCGAATTCAGTTCTTTTGGGGAAGAAACGGGGAATTTTTGTCGAGAAAGGCAGACCTTGAAATTCCGCTCGACCACCCATCGGAAATACATCCTCTGCATCTCAATCAGGGAAGATATTACGACCTGATCATTGAACACAATCTGAGCGGCAGGCTGGATCGCCTGACGGTTCTCAGGAATAAAAATAATAAAATTTAAAGAGGGATATAACATGTCAGATTTTGAATTTCCTAATTGTCTCAAGTGCAACATGGGGCGGCTGCTTCCCCTATCCGATTATGGCCGGGAGGGCGCCACAATTACCTACAAAGCGTGGGTCTGCTCCAATCCCGATTGCGGCTTTTCCATCAGAATCGACAACGGTGAAATAAGCTACGGGAAACAGATCGGCGTTTCGACCAAATAGGGGTTATGCCGAAAATATTCGAGAATCTCTGGGTAAAACTGGCGGCCCTGATTCTGGCCTTCCTCCTCTGGTTTCATGTCGCCACTAATAAGATATATCAGGAAGAAGCGACTCTTCCGCTCTCTCAGGTCGTTGTTCCGGGGAAATTGATTTTATCGGAACCGCCGCCCGATTCGGTGACCGTGCTGGTGGCCGCCACCGGCAAAAAACTTATGCAGAGCAATTGGAAAAAGGTGGGGTTGAAACTGATTCTCGGCAACAATCGCACCGGGCGATTCAAAGTGGAAATCAGCCCCGATAATCTCAGTCTGGCCAAGACCGAAAAAGTTGAAATGCTCGAGGTGATTTCACCCCGCGAGATTGAGGTCGATCTGGATCGAAAAACCGAAAAGCGAGTCATGGTGCGCTCACAGGTAACCGTTGTCCCCGCCGATGGTTTCGGCATCAGAGGCGCCGATTCAATAAGCCCGGCCATGGTCACTATAACCGGCCCATATACTCTTCTGGCCGGTGTGAATGAGATACAGACCGAGCAAGTGGCCTTTGAAAAGGCCCGCAAGAATGTCTCTACCAGAATTCCACTGAAGCACCCCGGCGTCTATGGCATGGTGATTCAGCCGGACACGGTTGATATTTTTGTCCAGGTTGTCCCGGTGAAAACAAGAAACTTCGCCGATATCCCGCTGAAACTTGGCAATTCCCCGATAGGGGGCAGGTATGATCTGTTTCCGCCCATGATTGAGGTCCGAGCCGCCGGAACCGCCGCCGCGATCGATTCACTCAAATCGAATCATATCATGGCGCTGGTCGATTACAGGAAAGCCGACAACAGCGGGCTGGCCCCGGTGCAGGTTCATCTTCCCGATGGTATCTCCCTGGTGCACCTTTCGGTCGATTCGGTAAGAATAATCAAAAGATAATGTTAACGCTGGGTATAGAAACCTCCTGCGATGAGACCTCCGTGGCCGTCGTCCGGGATGATCGGGAAATTCTCTCCAATATTATCCTGAGCCAACTGGTGCATAAGGGGTACGGGGGGGTGGTGCCGGAACTGGCCAGCCGCGAACATCTGAAAGCAATTATCGCCGTGTACCGTGAAGCGCTCGATAAGGCGGCGGTTTCGGAGGAGGAAATCGACCTCGTTGCCGCCACCCATGGGCCGGGACTGGTCGGGGCACTGCTCGTGGGGCTGAATTTCGGCAAGGGGCTGGCTTTCGGCTGGAATAAACCGTTTGTGGCGGTCAATCATCTCGAGGGACATGTGGCGGCCAATTTTCTGGTGCATCACGACCTCTCCTCGAAACATCTGACCCTGATTATCTCCGGCGGGCATACCTCGCTGGTGCTGGTTGACGGTTTCGGCCATTACCGGGTTTTGGGGCAGACCAAAGATGATGCGGTCGGCGAGGCGTACGATAAGGTGGCCAAAATCCTCGGCCTTGGTTATCCGGGCGGCGCCGAGATCGACCGGCTGGCGAAAATCGGAAATCGTAAATATTTCCGGTTTCCGCGCGGCGTGATGAAAGAAGACAGTTTTGATTTCTCCTATTCCGGCCTTAAGACGGCCGTCGCCCTGCATATTCGCGATCTTCCCGAAAATGAATTGGAATTGCACCGCGCCGAGATCGCCGCCTCGTTTCAGGAGGCGGCGCTGGAGGTGCTGGTGAGCAAAACCGTCCGAGCTGCCGAGCAATTTGATATAAAAGCGGTGACACTTTCGGGTGGAGTGGCCGCAAACAGCCGCCTGAAAGAGATGATGCAGGAGAAGCTTACTCATATCGGCGCCCGGTTTTTCTTCCCGCCTCCGGAACTCTGCACCGATAACGCCGCCATGATTGCGGCGGCCGGTTTCAAGCGGTATCAGATGGATGGTCCCTCGGACTGGTCGGTGAACGCCGTGCCGTATTTGAAGCTCGTATAGCGAAACTGCGAAGGCAGAACCGAGCGCTTACGACGGTGGCTCCGCCCAACGCATCCATAAATCGAGTTAATTCCTCAGCAGCCGAGCCGCCAGGCGGCGCAGGAGCAGGGGGGATCGCCTCGACGATAAAGATAATTTATCAAAAGAGTGATATCCTGAATATTTACCGTGCAATTGCAGTTGGCATCGCCCGACATGACCGGTTGCGGCAACGGCGCCGGGCCCACTTTATACAGGTAATTGATCAGATAGGTTATATCTCTGATATTTATTCCCCTCCGCCCATCGCAGTCGCCCGGCAGATTATCGCAAATATCGAGGTTGAGGAGGACCTTCTCCGCTTTGTATCCGGCGGCATAAACAGTATCGAAAGTGGGAGGAGTGCCACTGAATGTTATCTGCATGATATTGTCGGGCGGGCCCGATATCTTTCCGGTACCTGAACTATAAATCAGAATATCGAGCGTATCATGGACAATGTCATAGCTTATCTCCATGGAGGAAATTGCCGGGCCGGGCATAATCGAATAAGCGCCGATTCCGGGCGCATAATACTTGATTTGCATCGCCCCTGCCGGACTGTCAAATCCCCCGCCGATATCAATCTTTCCCGCCGACAATAAAAAGGCCAGCTGGCCGGTAATGGGCGAGTCAATAGTTTCGCCGGGAACCATCTCTCCACCGATAACCCGCGCCATATAAGTCAGGTCGTTCAGGGTCATCGGGACTTTGTCGTTGTCAATTTCGGAAGCCATTATCTGCTCGCGCGGGGAGAATATCAAGACCGAGTCGCCATAAATTATGAAATCGCGCATCATGATAAAATCAGCCAGTTCGTAAGGCAAGCCGTTCAAATTCACGTCACCGAGATCGAACGGGCCGGGAACCAGGTTATACATCTTACCGGTGGAATCATAAGCCACCGCCATATAAAAAGAAATGGGGTCATGAAAACATCCCATCAGCAGGAATCTTGTCAGACTGTTGGCCGGGAAAGTAAATTGTGGGTCATTCAGATCCACATCAATCACATTGCAGATAACATAGCGACTCTCCTCGAGCATTTGTCCCGAGGCCGGAAAAAGCCAGAAATCGCAAAATCGGTCGGTAACCGAAAAATAGAGTTTCATCCTCGATATCTTGTTGTGGTCGAACCAACCCCAAAGGGTCAAACTGTTGTCATAAATTCCTTTTTCCCCGGCAATAATCCCGGCCGGGGCATCAGGCGGAACGCTGGCCGGAAGAGCGCTGTCTTTCATTATCCGCAGCAATTCAAGATAATCAGCGCAAGAGAGGGTTATTTCGTCCCGGTTGACATCCGACTGGGCAATCTGGGCCTCAAGATTAATCGTAAACGCCGCCAGGCCGATTACAAAATACTCGGCATAGATATCGGCGTCGCCAATTTCGTACGGTATGCCGTTGAGATTCAGATCGCCCCTTATATCGGGAGCTACAGCCGTAGAGTGTGAAGCCGGTGAAACGGCCAAGGCGGGCAAAATCAAAGCCGCGGTCAGGAAAAAAGCGACCGCAAGGGCTTTGGAAAACCTAAGGGATTTCTGGGCGGGGTTCATTTTTCCTCCCATGGTAAAGGTTAGTGGTTTTAAGAATCCCTTAGCAGTAGTCTATATTTCGGCTATTCCTTCCGGAAATAGATATAAGCAAAAAACAAAATGAAGTAATTTATTCAACATTTAAAGATACCAATCTTACCCCGATTTGTCAATACCAATAACTGACTCTGCACCTGGGGCAAAACAAAAGGCGGCATTTTGATGCCGCCTTTCTTAGTTGCCTTACAGGGAAACTATGCAATCACTCTGTGGCGACGCCGATAAACAAAAATCGTCGCGGCAATTAGAAGCAGCACCAATGCGCCGAGGCCGTACTTGGTCAGACTGGGTACAGGCGCTCCAACGCAGTGATTAGAAACATAGAAATGCGTTATTTCCACAGTGTCTGTAGGGTCCGTTGAAGTAACTCCGATTACTTCCCAATCCGGCTGAGGCAGAAAATATAATGTCCAATTGATAGCCTCTGGATGATGTTCAACAGTAGTCAGGTTCCCTCCGGGCCTCTCTACTCCGTCGATCACACCATATGCGGAATCAAACTTCAATTTATCAAGATGAGAACCCCGTAGCCAAACTGTCAGATATTTGATGTTGGTTGACACAGGGATATTATCTACTCCGAGCCATTTAGTTTGACTGCCATTGAATTCAATCGGTGTCCTTAATTTACCACTCGTGAAGTCGTCAACTATCAGACTATCTCCCCAGGGAGAACCGCCCAGTGTATCCTTCCCCGGATATGTATCGGCTTTATATCTATCCCAGTCTATACTTTCTATTTCCTTTGTGTCGGCCCAAGCTGTTGAGGACATAATCACTGCAAAGGCGCACAAGACCAATACTATTTTCAAAAGACGAGTCATTTCATTCCTCCGTTCCTAAATTTTATGAAATATCACAAAATGTCAGATTCGGTAATGCTCTTAATCAATCAGAGCATTACGAATAGCGGAGGAGCCCGGCCTTCAGGCAAAAGTGAGACACTATTCGTCGGAACATATCTGTATTGAGAAAATCCCCAGCTCTTTTCACCGCCGGAGATAATATGCTTTCTTTTCCCCTCCAGCTCAAACGCCTTTTCCACCACCAGAAGAAGCAAGGTGTTGGCCATTACAATAATCAGCGAAACGATGATGAAACCAAACAGAGTCGAAAGAGTATTGAAAAACGGCAGTGTAATTTCAATATTTCCAAAGAGAGTATTCCCCCCGGTAAGTCTGCCGACAGCGAATTGAAAGCCAACCCAGATAAGCGATATGAATAGCGGATTGGCGCCCCAGCGCTTTCCTGTCCAGTTAATAGCCCCTCCCAGAATGGAGCATAGCGCTATCCCGGCCAGAATATCAAAGACCGCCCTTGCGGGCTGCATCATCAATGTATTGATTTCGGCATTCAGGAAATAGGTCATGCCGAAAAGCATCCCTACCCGCAGAGCGCTCCGGAAAGATGATTTCGATATCCGATAGAAGAAGGGAAGAAGCGCCAGAAACGACAGATACCAGTAATCCTTGAAAAGGCAGACAACCAACAACAGCGCCGCGGATGTTCCGGCAAAGATAAAATCCTCCGCCCACACGCTCAGTGCGAATCGTGAATGACCGATCCCTTGCATTTTAATCAATCGACTATGACTGCCCGCCAAAATGCGATGCATCCTTACCTCTCGACCACTCCACAACAATGTCGCCAGGATCAGCGGCGAGAAACCCGTTCATCGCGAGATCGCACCGACCGATACCTATAGTGACTGTCTCTTCCGGCCGGTTGCTCAGGTGAGGGCTAAGTAACCCACCGCAGACCAGACAACACAAAAAGCGAAGTCAGTCCCCGGTTGGATTGAAAATCAATGATGTAAATTTCCCTAAATCTGATTATAATTTAAGCAATTGCCCCTTGTCTGTCAAGCAAAATCTCGACCCGCGCAGAAAAATTTCAGGAGTATTTGGAATCTGTTTTGCGGTGCCCAAAACAAAAGGCGGCAATTGAAATGCCGCCCTTCTTAGTTGCCTTACGAGGAAACTATGCAATCACTCTGTGGCGACGCCGATAAACCACAAACGCCGTGGCAATCAAAAGCAGCACCAAAACGCCCAGACCATACTGAGTGAGTGTAGGTACGGGGCACTGCGAATCGAGATAGAATTTGGTTATAGTCACGCTGCCTGTGGAAGTCAACTTCAGTACTTCCCATGACGGCTGCGGGTTAAACCGCAATTTCATTTCAAATGTTGTTGCGGTGTGTTGAATGGTAGACACCAAAACCCCCGAACTCTTGGAGTCGCCAATCACACCATATTGATCAGTCAACTGCAGTTGATCAAGGTTGGTGCCCGTGAGCAGAACTCTTATTTCTTTGGTACGGTTTGGATAATACTCATTTGCTATTCCCAACCATTTGCTCGTTCCAGTAGCGATTGTCTCACTGATGGTGACATCCGAGGTGCCGAGGGATTTCCAAATTGTGGCGTTTGTCAGCGCCGTTACGTCAGGGTCATTTGGATTAATGGTGATATACCTATTCCAGTCTATCTTGTCTATATCCTTCGTGTCGGCCATGGCTGTTGAAACCAGAACCACCGCAAAGGCGGACAAAACCAATAATAGTTTGAATAAGCGAGTCATTTCATTCCTCCGTTCCTAAGTTGTTTGAAATATTATAAAATAACAGATTCGGTAATGCTCTTAATAAATCAGAGCAAGACGATAATCGGAGGAGCCCGGCCTTCAGGCAAGAGTAAGGCACTATCGGTCAGAATATATCCGTATTGAGGAAATCCCCAGCTCTTTTCACCGCCGGAGATAGCATGCTTTCTTTTCCCCTCCAGCTCAAACGCCTTCTCCACTGCCAGGAGGAGCAGCGTGTTAGCCATGACAATAATCAGGGAGACAATAATAAAGCCGAAGAGAGTGGATAGAGTATTGAAAAATGGCAGAGTAATTTCGATATTCCCGAAGAGAGTATTCCCCCCGGTAAGTCTGCCGACAGCGAATTGAAAGCCGATCCAGATCAGCGATATGAACAGCGGATTGGCGCCCCAGCGTCTTCCGGTCCAGTTAATCGCTCCTCCCAGAATGGAGCATAGCGCTATCCCGGCCAAAATATCAAAGACCGCACTCCCGGGCTGCATCATCAATGTATTGATTTCGGCATTCAGGAAATAGGTTATGCCGAATAGCATGCCTACCCGCAGAGCGCCCCAGAGAGATGATTTCGATATCCGATAGAAGAAGGGCAGAAGCGCCAGAAATGATAGATACCAGTAGTTTTGAAACAGGCAGACAACCAGCAGCAACGCCGCGGATGTCCCGGCGAAGATGAAATCCTCCGCCCAGACACTCAGGGCCGAGTACGAACAACCGTCCGATTTTTTCTTCTTCAACTGAGTCCTATTGCCTTCCGAAACGCGGTGCATTGCCGCCACTCATCGCTCCACAGAACTGTCGAAAAAACCACCAACGAGTAAACCCCAGAGGGGCTACCGCGTCGATCAAGACCTGCTATAACAATCTCTTCTGATAAGTTGCTCGGATGAAAAAAGAGCAACCTACAGTGGATTAGCCAGTCTAAATCCTGGTGTCGATTCCCGGTTGAGTTGCAAAATCAAAGAAACACTAACCCTATAACTTGAATGAAAGTTAAGGTTCTGCCCTCTTTCTGTCAAGGGAATTCTTGGATAATCAAAAGAAAGGGTAATATCTTTATAAGTGTGTAAAAACGACAAGAGGTGTATCCTTAAGATTTACAAGCTGATTCAAAAGGAGACACCTAATGTCGTATAACGAGTTAGATTTTAGCAGGAGAAACATAGTCTTTGCGCTTTCGGAAGTC
>JAPLUR010000084.1 GCA_026397505.1 Candidatus Zixiibacteriota bacterium | reverse complement strand
GTCAACGAGGCTCCCTCATTACTGAAAGCAAATCCGGTATAAAGCCCCGCGGTATCGCTCGGGCGGACAAAGAAGATATGCTCGTGAAGCAAAGATGTCTTTCGTCCGTCGCTCCAGACCTTCATATCTCCCTGCATCCATTTGTCATCCATGGTCAGTTTCCAGACAATTTCCATCGGGTAAGATTTGTCGCCGATCTTATCGGTGCCGCTCCATTTACCCGCCCAGTACAGCAGTTCCTGGTCGGTGATGGTCGGCTGTGATTCTTCCGACAGGGCCGGCTTATTCGCCTTGGAGGAATTATCCACCATGCCCGCCATAACCGACGGCAAGGCCATGTATAAGAATGCCAGAACAAGCATCGCGATTGCGCCTGTTACAGACAAACGCCTGCTATCCGCATATTTCCCAAGTGATCTCATTACTCCTCCTGATCTTGATAGTTGTTGGTTAAATAATTAACTCTTATAATACGGACTATAATAGTCCCCGTTTGCGGCTCGCTGATTATTATTTTATATGAGATACCGAAATATCGAAAGGCCCCGTTAATCAGGCCGAAAAATGATTAAATACCATCATTTTCGCCGGGATCATCGTTGTTATTATTATCCCCTTTCAGCAGATGTGGAGACAATTCCCGCCACTTGGATTCTACTGAAAACTGATTTCTTTCCAAAATTTGCGCTCCCTCGTCTCGGCACATGAAATCCCGATAACGTTTCATGCCATAAAAGATATGTCGCTCCTATCTCAAATCAACCAAATGATCTTCTCGGGCTAATGATGGAAGTCAAAATCATTATCACCGGACGGCATATTTTCGATGTTGGCTATCGTGCCGAATTCAATTATATTGATCGGGATCATAGAACACGTTGAATGGTAATATCGAAGGTTGGGATGCACGATAAAAATATCCTTCTCTATAATGAAGATTGTATCTCCGGAATGCGCCGGCGCCTTCAGCCGGGGAGCGTCGACATCGTGGTCACCTCGCCGCCATACAACATCGGCGTGAAATATGGTTCATATGACGATTCCATTCCCCGAAAGGATTATCTGACATGGTTGAAAGAGTGGGGAAAGGCCCTTAAAGAGGTCTTGAACGATTCCGGTTCTCTTTTTCTCAATATCGGTTCCCGGCCGTCCGAGCCGGAAATACCCTTTCAGGTCGCAAGTGTCCTGAGCGAGGATTTCAAAATCCAGAATGTCATTCACTGGATAAAATCGATTTATATGGAAACGAGCAGTTATGGAGAAAAAGTCGATATCAATGTCGGCCACTATAAACCGATCAACAGCCGCCGCTTCCTGAATGATACCCATGAATATATTTTTCATCTGACTAAGACCGGGGTCGTTGAAATCGACCGTTTGGCGCTGGGTGTTCCCTACAAAGATCAAACCAACATCACCCGCTGGCGCGCCGGCAAAGGAAAACTCCGCTGTCGCGGCAACTGCTGGTTTATTCCTTATGACACTATCCAGAGCCGAGCCGCCGACCGGCCCCACCCCGCCTCATTCCCCCCGCTGCTGGCCGAAAATTGCATCAAGCTGCACGGCCTTAAGAAAGGGATGACTATCCTTGACCCGTTCATGGGTATCGGGAACACCGGACTGGCTTGCCGCAAATTAAATCTGAAATTCATCGGCTTTGAACTGGATAAGAAATATTTCCAAACAGCATGGGAGATGATTTCCAAAGTGGAAATCACCTCTTGACAGAAGCGACGGAAGGTCTAACTTGCTTCTATTATGAATGAAAGAAAAGAATACTTTGAATCGTTTGCCCATGATTGGGACAACAATTTCACCGCCCAGGATATGGAAATTCTTTCTGACTTGATCGCCAATTTTCGTATTAAGCCGGGCGACAGGGTGGCCGACCTCGGTTGCGGCACCGGCGTGCTCTTCGATTTACTGCGGCGCAAGGTCGGTCCCGAGGGGCTGGTGATCGGCGTCGATTTTGCCTCGACCATGATTCGGAAAGCCCGG
>JAPLUR010000083.1 GCA_026397505.1 Candidatus Zixiibacteriota bacterium | reverse complement strand
TTCCGAAATCGCTTTCTTGCGCCCCGGTCGCGGCGCATCCCGCAACAGGCCGTTCACGCCTCCTTGCTCAAACCGATCCCGCCACAACAGGACCGTCGGACGGGAAACTTCCAATTGCCGAGCAATCGCACTGTGCGTCTGACCCGCCGCTACCAGAAGCACAATCCGCGCCCGCAAGGCCACTTTCTGCGGCGTCTTACCCAGCCTCACCAAAGCTTTCGTAGGTCGGGTTCCGAAATTCCGAGCCCGGTCGGAATGAGTAACCCGACATTTAATTTCTTTCTCCAAATTCACCCCCGCTTCACTTCTGTGCGCGGCAGGCTTTAGCCTGCAAGAGGGTTATCAAATAACAATTCCTTCATATCAAAATCTGTAGCGCATCGATGGTGATTCGGAACCTTTCCCATTATATAGAAGGAAATTGTTATGATTCTTGCCAAAAATCAACATATTTTTGAACGCCAAAATACGGCCATTGCCAACACCGGCCCCAAAACTGCCAGCCATGCAAAACAAAAAACAGGCCACACCGCGCAAAACCGTGTCACATCTTCACAACTCTTTTGGGCATATTATCTTACACTGCGGGCCTTATACTCCACCCCAACAAAACTGCACATTTTAAAAAACGAAGAAACAAACCCATTTTGCCAGCCCTCTCCCGACCACCCAACCCCTTCTCCGGCAACAAATAATAGTGGAAAATGTCCGGATTGGCGCTAATTATACGGAGAGGCTGGGATTCGAACCCAGGGTCCCCGAAGGGACAACGGTTTTCGAGACCGCCCCGATCGACCACTCTGGCACCTCTCCTGTACGAAAACCTGCGCCCAAATAAACGAATTTCCGCCCCCTTGTAAAGAGCTAATTTTTTGGCATCAAAAAGCGCCCCTCATCAACATGCTTCTCCTGCGCCGCCAGAACTTTCTCGATAAATCCATACCGCGGCCGAATCAACTGGAACGCGATGAAAGAAAGAAACACAAAGAAAAACAGATGCATGAATGACCCACCCATCAGGTAGAACACCAGTCCGTAAACCGCAATCGCCGTGGTCATCGAATAGCAGATTATCGACCGGGTGAATACTCCCCGGGTAAGATCTTCCTCAAACGTTTCTTTGGAGCGGATCATCGGCGCCATGAATTTCTTGTGCTTGAAATATATCGCCATCGCTCCATCGGCCAAAGAAACCGCCGCCAGCATCCAGAAAAGAATATTGAGCTCGCTCTTCTGTATTGTCCCCTGCGCGCCGCCCGATTTATCCAGATAATAGGCGACACCGAGTATCACCACCGGCACGAAAATATTCATCAACAGCCCGAAATAGACCGGTTTGATCAGAATATGATTGATATCAACATCGTAATTACTCAATTCATTTTCTCCTTCCTTTTGCGAACCTCCTGGAAAAAATTCTGCATCAATTCCAGCGCCTCTTTTTCCATCACGCCCGAGATTATTTCTATCCGATGGTTCAATCTTTTTTCGGTCGGAATTTCAAATATCGATCCGCAGGCGCCAAACCTGCTGTCATGGGCGCCGAAAACAATGGTTTTTATCCGCGATAGAACCGCCGCTCCGGCACACATGGCGCATGGCTCGATTGTGCAGTAGAGGATACAATCATCCAGCCGCCAGTCGCCCACTTTCTCGGCGGCCGAGGTAATCGCCAGCATCTCGGCATGTGCCGTTGCGTCTTTAAGTGCCTCGGTTCGGTTGTGCCCCCGCCCGATAATCTTTCCCTCTTTGACCACTACCGCCCCCACCGGCACTTCGAGCTCCTCAAAAGCGATCAATGCCTCCTTGAATGCCGCCTCCATAAAGAAATGATGGTCATATTCGGTCATGAGAACAATATCCGAGATATAATCATCTCTGGCAACACCAAAATCACCGATCCGCTTCGGTTTTTCTCTCCGCATGGTTCCTTTTTTCCATTTTTTAATCTCTTGCCCCATAATGCATTGCGCTCGCCGCCAATATTTTCGGTTGCAATCTCGGAACGATATTTGTATAATTGTCCATACATTTTAATAACCTAATAATAGAATTGAGATTATGAGTAACAAAACGGGTCTATTATTACTGACGGCTATGCTTCTCGGAACGGTTCTGGGTATTCTGGGCGGAATCTATTCCCCCGATTTCATGCGTCAGATCGACTTCCTTGGCGTCATCTTCCTGAACGCAATGAAATTGATTGCAGTTCCTCTGGTCATGGTATCTCTAGTGGTTGCCGTCGCCTCTCTTGATGATTTCCGCAAATTGGGGAGAACTTCCGGAAAAACTCTCCTCTATTTCTTCACCG
>JAPLUR010000082.1 GCA_026397505.1 Candidatus Zixiibacteriota bacterium | reverse complement strand
GGAATAGCCGCTTCCTCGCTTTTCCTCTGTGTCGATAGCTTTTTTCCCGATGCCGGTAGATAGACATGAAACGTGGTTCCAACCCCTACTTCCGATTCCACTTCGATATGTCCCTCGTGCCGCTTTATGATGGAATAGGTTGTGGCCAGCCCCAGGCCGCTCCCTTTTTGCTTGGTAGTAAAGAAGGGGTCGAATATTTTCCTGATATATGGCTCGGGAATGCCGATGCCCTGGTCTGAAACTGTGATTCTTATGTAATTCCCGCGTTTTACAGGCAAGGAATCCTCCGGCCTGACAATCATGTTCTCTGCCGATATTTCGATCGTGCCTCCCTGCGGCATGGCCTGGTCGGCGTTGATGATCAGGTTGTTTATCACCTGGCTGATTTGTCCCTCATCGATTTCCGCCGGCTGGAGGTCGTCGGGGAGATCGAATTTGCATTTGACATTCGACCCGCGCAAAGCAAACTCCGCCGTCTCTCTGACAATATCATTGATGGAAGCTGTCCGCCTGACTGGCACGCCACCCTTGGAGAAGGTCAGCAGTTGCTGGGTCAATTCCTGCGCCCGCATGGAGGCCCGCTCGGCTTCGGTCAGGCGCTTACAGAGTTCATTGTTTTCATCCAGGTTCATTTTGACCAGGGAGATATTTCCCATGATTGCGGTAAGAATGTTATTGAAATCATGGGCAATGCCGCCCGCCAGAATCCCCAGCGATTCCAGTTTCTCGGTTCTGGCAAGATCTTCCTCCATTCGGCGCTTCTCGGAAACATCCCGGAAAACCAGTACCACGCCGACAGTGTGCCCGTTTTCATCCTTTATCGGTGCTACGCTATAGGAGACTATTCGTTCCGATTCGTCTCTGGCAATCAGAATAGTATTATCAATAATGGAGAGAGTCTCACCCCCGGAAATCACCTTCGGCGTCAGATCGGGTAGAGATTGCCGACTCGCTTCGTCAATAACACGGAACGTCTCCTGTATGGATCGCCCGGCCGCTTCCAATTGAGTCCAGCCCGTCAGTTCTTCCGCCGCCTTATTGAAAAGGATGATCTTTCCCTGCGTATCGGTTGTGATTACGCCCTCGCCGATAGAGCGCAATGTCACCGCCAACCGCTCCTTTTCCTTGGCCAGTTCTTCCTGGGCAAGCTTACGGGCCGTTATATCGCGGACATATTCAATGACGCCGATACAATTATTGGAACTGTCAAAGAGGGGGAAGGCAAAAAGCTCCAGCCATCCTTCGGTTCCGGTCGCGCCGGTCAGGGGAACCATCTCAACATGAGGTCTTAACGTTTCCAAAGTTTTGACTGTAGGACAGACCTCACATCGGCAGTCCCGTCCATGATAGGCATCAAAACATTTCTTGCCGATCAAAGGCGCTTTGTGTTTGTACCAGCGTTCCATGGTACTATTGACACGAAGGATGTTCAAGTTTTTATCAAGGACGCTGATTCCATCCTGAATACCGTCAAATACCGCCTGCAAGAATCGCTCGCGCTCGGCCAGGGCGCTTTCGGCCCGCATTCTTTCCTCTTCGATCCCAATGGCCGCGGCCAGGATGCTGAGAATTTTCAAATCCCCGGAACTCGGTTCAACGTCTCGCTGATAAACAACGCATAATGAGCCCAGGTAATCATCACCACATTTGACCGCTTTCCCCACATAGGTCTTCAGATTATAGCGGACGACGTTGGGATCGGTGGCCATATAATTTGTATCCGCAAGATGGCGTATTAAAGCGATTTCATCATTGCCGCGCGTGATGATATCGTAGCAGATGTGGCCATCGGGTTTGTCTTTTGCGTTATAATCGGGGGGAGTGTTCCATTGTCCGAGAGAACAGAGGAATCCGTTTTCGAGTCGATTATAAAGGGCGCAGTCGGCGCCCAGCATCTCGCCGCAAAGGGCAGTCAGACGCTGGATATTCTCTTCGGGGCGGGTGCGGAAATTGAGAAAGCATTCATTTATTCTCTCGAGACTCCGGGCGGTTTGTTTCCGTTCGGTGATGTCTGAAGCGGCGAAAATCAGTCCTTCGGAAGGATTGTCGGGATTAAGAAGCGTCCCGCACAAATGTATCACCAGGGTTGTTCCGTCTTTGCGTCGCCAGTAAGTCTCGATCTCACCGGGAGTCCCGGCACTTACTATTTTATCTATTTGCAGACCCACCCGCCTGTATTCTTCCTCCGATTCATAAAGCATCCTGGAACCCTGGCCGATTAATTCCTCCCTGGAATATCCGACCAGATTGAGCATATGTTCGCTTACCCAATCGAACTTACGGTTGACTACCCGGCCGATCCCGATCGGCGCAGCAGTGAGGATGCTTCTCAATTTGGTCTGACTTTCCCGCAGAGCCGCTTCGGCATGTTTCTGCTCGGTTATATCATTTATAATGCAATGAATCTGCCTGAAGAACCTGTGCCGATTTTGAGTCACTTTGCAGTCGATCGATAAAGTGACGGGAGAACCTTCTTTCTTAATCGCCCCAAACTCCAGTCGATGTGCTTCACCATGCGCAATGATTATTGGCAGCTTCTGCATTAAATGACTCGCTGAGGCAGGAGAAAGATATTCCCCAAGACCGCGTCCGATCACTTCCTTTTCCTCATATCCCATAAGTTCGAGCCAGGCGCGGTTAACCTTGATTATGTTTCCTTTGCCATCGAGCGACAGGTAGCCCAAAGGAGCGTCCTCGTAGAGAAGGCGAAATAATCCTTCACTCTCCTTGAGCGCTTTCTGCGCGGCTTTTTCGCGCATCATGATGGAATTTGCAAATACGCCAAAGAGAATAAACATGAAAAGCACGAAGGAACGTATCCAGATGTCCCGAGGCTCGGGTGTGAACATCGATTCAAAAAAACTTTGGCTGTTTGATAGCAGGGTATCAATAAGGGGATCCAGTATCCAGAAAGCCAGGCCATGTATGATGCCGAGCAGGATCAAGTTGGGCGGGTTTTTACGTAGATTTTCAGATCTGTCCATCATGACTCAAGCCGGGCTGAAAAGCAATAGTCGTTGCCTTACTCCAATTATCGAATACTCGGTGCAATTGCCTCCCACCGGGCCATTTGCGATATTGAAGAAACCGGAAATGGCATATGAGCAGGCTATCAATCACAAAATCGGCAATTGTGGCAAATACTTTACCAGCACAGTCCTATTTTTGTCATTCATTAAATCTATTGTGATTTGCGGTTGCGAGAAATCAGAAAGTGTGGAGAAAATCAGACGGCAGATTTGACCGGAACCGGTTATTGTCAGGAGAGGCCGGCGGCAATGATATCCACGATACCGTGCGACCGTTTGATAGCATCATTGAGTCCGATGCCGGTATAGGCGTTGCCGGCCAGATAAATATGTTCCAGCTGAATCAGGTTGTTCTCGATTTTATGCAGTCTTTCCCGATGACCCAGAACATACTGGGGGATGGCATCCATCCAGATAATGACTTTCTGGAACGTTGGCTTGTTCCTGATGTCTAATATCTTCGCCAGATTCTGATGGGCCAGCTCGGCCAGTCTTGATTCACCGAGCGTGACAATTTCATTGTTCTTTGCCCCTCCCAGCATGGTGCGGAAAAGGGCATATCCATCCGGGGCCTGCTCCGGGAAAATTACCGAAGTCCAGATTGAACCAAGAATGTCAAGCTTCTGATTATGAGGCACCAGAAATCCAAAACCGTCAATGGGGCGCCCTATGTCGGCTATTTTGTACCCATGACAGACCACAGCCAGATTGGAATAAGGTATCTGATTCAGCAGGCCGGCTGTCGCGGGTGTCTGTTCCTTAAGAATTTTGGCGGCATTATTTGAGGGAGTAGCGATAATTATGCGGTCATAATCGGCGTTACCGCCTGCGCTGACAACTCTCCATTGACCATTAGAAGTATGAACAATGCTTCTGACTTCATCGCCCTGCCGGATATCTTCACGAAGTAATGCTTCAAGACGCTCTACGAGTGTCAGCAGGCCGCCCCGAAAACTGGTGAGATGCCCCGAGGGCCCCGCCGGGCCGGCCGCTTTTCCTTTGCTTTCTCTTTTCTTCTTTATCATGGCCTTTATCAGGCCGCCGTACTCTTTTTCCATCTTTTCCATTACCGGGAAACAGGCGCCCAGCGAAAGCATTTCCGGATCGCCGCCGTAAATCCCGGAAACCATCGGATCGATAAGAGTCTCGGCCGCTTCACGGCCGATCCGGCGCGCCACAAAATTGAAAATTGACTCATCCTCGCCAGAGGTACGCACCCGGACAAAATACTCCCCGGCGATGCGCAATTTCCCTCGTAATGACAAAAGGCCACTGGAAAGGAACTTTATCGGGTTGGCCGAGATTTCCCACAGTTTTCCCTTCCGATAGATAAACCGTTTCTCCGATTTTTCATTGGAGGGGAGAAGCTTCTCTTGAAGGCCAATCTGTTTGATGAATTCCAGCGTTAAAGGCTCGCGGTCAAGGAAGCCGTTAGGCCCCCAATCGGCCAGATAGCCCTCCTCGCGAGTAGTGGCGATTGTCCCTCCGAGACGGCTGTCGCGTTCATAGATAGTCAGTGCCGCCCGGGGGCCGAATTTCTGCTTGATAAAAAAGCCGGCCGAAAGCCCGGAAATGCCGCCTCCTATCACAGCAATACCTATCTTTTTCATGGCATCGCTTCTTCGATATGCGATGCCAGCATCTCAATGAAAGCTCTATGATCATTGGGAACCGCCGCCCGGATAAATTTTTCGATGCCGGCCTCCTTTGCATGACCGGCCAGTTCGATATCCAGTTCATAAAGGGTCTCAATATGGTCGCAAACAAAACCGATTGGCATGATTATCACCTGCCGAATATCGCGGTGTCCGATTCCTTTGACCGTCTCTATTGTCGAGGGCCGCATCCAGGTCACCGGCCCAATCTTGCTCTGGAATGAAAGAGAATATCTTTCCAGCGGCACCTGCTTGAGGATAAGTTCAACCGTTCTTTCCACCTGTTGACGATAGGGGTCACCATTATCTATGAATGACTGCGGCAGAGCATGAGCCGAAAAAACGACATGATAAGGTTTGCTGACGTCGATTTTGGCCAGCGCCTCTTTAAACAATTCGACGGAAAGGGCAATATAGCCGGGGTCATCAAAAAATGGGCGCATTATCCGAAGACGGCTGCCCAGCTCAAATTTCTTTCTCGCCTCCTCCAGGTCGCTATAGATGCTGCCGAGAGTGGCGGTCGCATAATGGGGATAGAGAGGAAGAGCGGTAATAGTATCCACTCCCGACTGCACCAACTCCGAAATCGCGGTCATAATTGAGGGCGGGGAATAACTGTAAGCTTCTTTGACTATCAAGCCGGGGAATTTACCCCGCAGTCGGGCCGATACCAGCGCGGCCTGCCGGGCAGTCCATTTCCGCAATGGTGAACCGTCGCCGATCAAGGCATAATGCTTTTTTATATTCCGGATTCTGAAAGCGGTGATAATACGGGCGATGAATGAACGAAAGGGCTGCGGCGTACCCATGATATGAAGATCATTGAAGAGGTTGTACATAAATTGCGAAACCTCGTTCAGATTCGTCGGCCCGCCCATATTGATAAGCAGGGCTGCTTTCTTTATGTCATTCTTTTCCTTCAATATTTCTTCCCCGAAATTGGAGTCGCCTGTCGATTAGATGGTGCGTGAAAATTTGACTTTCGATTTCTCCGGCTGATTGTTCTTGAGATAAGCATCGAAAGTCATGGCGATATTTCTCACGAATAATCTTCCCGCCGGCGCAACTGTAAGTACCTTTTCATCCCAATTCAGAAGGCCATCGTCAAGGAATGGCTGCAACTGCTGCAACTCTTCGGCGAGATACTCCGCGGGCACAATACCGAATTTGGTCTTGAGTTCCAATGTATCGAGCCGAAAATTGCACATCAACTCCGAGATAATATGCTGACGGATCAGATCGTCTTCCGAGAGTTTCATCCCGCGGTAAGCCGCAAACCGATTCTCGTCGATCGCGCTGTTATAGCTATTGATGCCGCTCTGATTCTGAGCGAAATTATTGCGGATATACGATATGGAAGACATCCCGATACCAACCCAGTCCTTGGCGGCATTGACCGTATAGCCCATGAAATTCCGGCGGAGCTTTCCCTTTGAGGCCGCCACCGCCAATTCGTCGCCCGGAAGGACAAAATGATCCATCCCAATCTGAAAGTAACCATTTCCAACGAATGTCTCCCGGGCCAGATTGAACAGATCCGATTTTACTTGCGGCGTCGGCAGCGAGGCGATATCGATTTTTTGCTGATTGGCGCGTCCCTCGGGAAGATGCGCGAAGGAGTACAGCGCCACCCGATCGGGCCGCAATTCAATCACTTTGCGCAGGGTTTCCTGAAACCCGGCGACCGTCTGCCGGGGAAGACCGTAAATGAGGTCGAAATTTATACCGGTGAATCCCTCTTGTCGGCAGTGACGGTACAATTCGATCGACTGCGTTTCGTCCTGATTGCGCCCGATAGCCTCCTGCACTTCATGATTGAAATCCTGTATGCCGAAAGAAAGCCGATTGAAACCAAGCGATTTGAGAAGTTTGATTCTCTCTTTGGTCGTCACCCGGGGGTCAAGTTCAATTGAGATTTCGGCCCCCTTCATTATCTCAAAATTGGCCGAGAAAATCTCGAACGCTCTGATTGTCTGCGCCTCGGTCAGAAATGACGGTGTTCCGCCGCCCCAGTGAAATTGCGAAACTCTTTTTCTCCGCCCCAGCAATTCGGCGACCATCTTCGATTCTTTTTCCACTCTCCCCAGATAGGCATCGGCCGCCTCAGGCGTGCGTGAAATCATGGTCGTGCATCCGCAAAACCAGCATCGCTTGCGGCAGAATGGTATATGAAGATAGAAAGAGAGCGGTTCGTCAACATCGGAAGATGCCTCTTTGATCGCCGCCTTATAATCCTCCGGGCCGTACTGATTGCTCCATTCCGGCACCGTGGGATAGCTGGTATAGCGGGGTCCCGGGCAGTCGTACTTTTTCACCAGCTCGGCCAGCCGCACCGGATCTATCTGAGATGACATTATTGCTTCCTTTCGAAACGATGTACCTTCCGCACCAGCGCTTTCACATTCTCCACCGGTGTTTCGGGAAGGATTCCATGCCCGAGATTGAAAATGAATCCGGAGTACGCCGTCATTTCTTCCAATATCGATTCCGCCTTTTTTACCACCAGTTCCAGCGGCCCAAGAAGCAGATGCGGGTCGAGATTCCCCTGCAGGGTGCGGGGGGCGAGAACCTTCGCGCCGGTCGTCATCGGGACTTTCCAGTCAAGGCTGAAAATATCAGCCTGAAGATTTTTAATCTTATCAAGAAGATGCCCCGACCCTTTTATATACAGGCTGGTTATGATTTTTTCTTTTTTCAACTCTCTGATAATCTTCGCCAGATAAGGATATGACCAATCGGAAAATTCCTGTAAAGCCAGTTCTCCGGCCCAAGTGTCGAACAACTGCACGGCATCGGCTCCGGCCGCTATCTGCATCTTGAGATACTGAATACTGAGATTGGCCAGTCGCTCCAGCACCTGGCGGCTCTCGTCGGGGTGATTGGTAATGAACTTCACCGCTTTGTGAAAATCCTTGGCCCCCTTGACACCACAGAGATAACAAAAAACGGTAAACGGCGCGCCGCAGAAACCCAGGAGAGAAATATCCTGTCCGATCCTTTTTCTCGTTTCAATTATGGCATCGCCGACAAAACTCAATTTCTCGGCCGCATCAAATTCGGCGTAATCTTTGACCTGTTCGGGGTATTCCAGAAGCGGCGAGATGATCGGCCCCGGATCAAAGCGGAGATTTATCCCCAGCGGCTCCAGAATCAGAAGAATATCGGAAAATATAATGGCCGCATCGAGGTCGAGAATCTCAATCGGCTGCGCCGTGACCTCTGCGACCGCCCGGGGTGACTTGCACAGCTCCTCGAAAGACATATTTTTTCGGAACTCGCGATATTCGGGAAGATACCGCCCGGCCTGACGCATGATCCAGATCGGCGTCCGAATAGTGAATTCCTGACGGACATTGGCCATGAACAATTCTTTCTTAGTCATGCGCCGCTTTTCCTTTCGGTGTGAATCTGTACCCGGTGCCGAATTCGGTATGGAAATAAATCGGCTCGGAACTGTTCGGCTCAAAGTATTTGCGAAAGCGAAGAATAAAATTGTCAACGGTGCGGCTCGAGGGATAGGCGTTGTACCCCCAGGCTCCATCGAGTATGGTGTTGCGACTCAGAACCTCATCCGGATACTCGGTGAACAGCTTCAGGAGCAGACATTCCTTATTGGACAGCCGGAATTTTCCATTGGGGCTTTCCACTTCAAATTTCCTGAAATCAATCGACCCGCCGGAGAATTTGTATCCGTCGGCGGATGTGTTTTCGGAGCGAAGCCAGGCCTGCCGGCGGAATATGGCCTTAATTCGCAGCAACAGTTCTTCCAGATCGAATGGTTTGGTGATATAGTCATCGGCCCCGATTGCCAGACCGTCCTTCTTATCATCGAGGCTGTCACGGGCGGTAAGGAAAAGAATCGGCTCGGTCCCAAGTTTAGCCCGTATGCGACGGCAGATTTCCAGACCATCAATGCCGGGCAGCATAATATCAAGCATAATCAGATCGAAACTGCCGTTACCGTAATATTCCATCGCCTGATTGCCGTCGGTCGCCCAGACCATTTCAAAACCTTCCGATTCGAGATTGAGAAGAATCGCTTCGCCGATATGCTTTTCATCCTCAACCAGCAGAATTCTTTTGGCGCTCATTTCGCCCCCCGGAATCTAATATTGACCAAACACCCGCCGGATGGTGCATTCTTTATGGAAATAACGCCTTTGCTCCGGCGTACAAACTCGCGCGCCAGGTACAACCCCAGCCCGGAACCGGGAACTGATTTGCGGCTCTCGATATTTCCGCGGAAAAACGGCTCAAACAACTTATCGCCCATGCCTTCCGGGATTCCATGGCCGTTATCGATAAATTGTATCTCAACCTGCTCGCGGTGCGTTTTGAGATTTATGGTCAGTTGCAGATTGCCGGAGGGGCCATATTTAAACGAGTTATCAATCAAGGAATCCCACACTTTGATTAATTCCGCAAGATTTCCGCGGATTCGGACATTTTCGGCAATATTAAGATTTAATTTTCCCCCGGTGCTTTCTATCCGTTCGCGGATATGCCCGGCAAAGCGAGTCAGCTCGCTGCTGAGGTCGATTGTCTCCAACCGCAGTTCCAGTTGATTATCGGATAGCTTGCGCACCTGAAGGATATTGTCGATAAGCCGATTCAGACGGCCCAGATCCTCTTTCATTTTGGGGGCCAGATCAGCCATCAGATCGTGGTCGTAGTTTCGCCGTTTCATGGTGTCGAGAAAAAGGCTGATAGCTGTGATCGGTATTTTCAGCTCGTGGGTGATGCTGTGAACAAAAAGCAACTGCTCCTCGCGCACCTGTCGAGTCCGCCTGAGCGCGATATAAATCATATAAGCGCCGACCAGCATGAGCAAAATAAAAAATGACCCCTCCATCACAAACATCCGAATATGCCTTTGACGATCCCGATCGATAGAGGCATAAGCGGCCGGATTTATCTTGATATATTCCTCGGTGAGCCAATCGGGCCGTGAAAGTCTGCCCGGCGGGGGAGGAGCATATTCCAGTTTCTGGTTGCGGGTCAGAAGTGAGCGGGGGTAATCTTTGTTCAGGAATAAATAATGTTCCCTGCCGTCTGACTCCAGAGTCAGATAGAGCGAATCATTGAAATTGATAGCTTCCGCTGCCCCTTCTTCAATAATCCCCGACACAGCCGGATCGGAGAATTTTGGGGGCACGGCGGTCATCTCGCCGCTGTTTTCGATAACGCCTTCGGCCTCCTGATAGATTGAAAGATAATGCTGATTGAGAAGCTCTATCGCCCAGTGGCGTTCATCCTCGAGGGTGCTCGTCAGATATTTTCTGGTGCTTTCAGCGTTCCGGACCTGAAAAATTATCCACCAGAGCATCTGGGCGAAAAAGATCCCGGCCAGTATCATAAATATGATAAGGGCGTTCCGGGTGGATGATGCGGAAAAACGTTTCATAGGCTTTTAAAATAATGATTTTATGATTCCGGACAATTTCTCCGCCGCCTCGGAGAGCGCCTCGTGCGAATGTGCCGTGCTGATGAAACCGACCTCATAGGTCGATGGCGCCAGGTACAAGCCTGATTCCAGCGCCTGGCTGAAGAGCGTGGCGTACATTCGGGCATTCTCCGGCAGTATCTCCTCGGCCTTGGTCGCGGTGGTCGGCTGCAGATTAATCCAGAATATAGAACCTATCGTAGTGATATTCACCGGAATTCCCTTGATTGCCTTTCGGATACTCTGCACGAATTCTCTGGTCTCCATATCGAGTTTTTGCCAGCTGTCATTTGCTTCCAGGTGCCGTAGTGTGGCCAGACCGGAGGCCAGAGCGAGCGGATTTCCGGAAAGTGTTCCGGCCTGATAGACCGGCCCCAGCGGTGCCAGCATCTCCATGATATCGACCCGGCCGCCGAACGCGCCGACCGGAAGGCCGCCGCCGACCACTTTGCCATAAGTTGACAGATCGGGAATCAGCCCGAAATATTCCGAGGCGCCGCCCGGTGCCACCCGAAAACCGGAGATGACCTCATCAAATATCAGAAGCGACCCGTACTCACGGGTGATTTCTCTTAAGAAGCCGAGGTAACTTCGCGATTGCAGAAGAAGGCCGTTATTGGCCGGAACCGGTTCAATTATTACCGCCGCGATTTCCGCACCATATTTCTTGAAAATCTCTTCGACACTGTCGATTTCGTTCAGCGGTACAACCAGCGTATGTTTGGCAAAATCTTCAGGGACACCGGCCGAGGCCGGGATACCGAGCGTGGCCAGGCCGGAGCCGGCTGAGGCCAGAAGGTAATCGGAGTGGCCGTGGTAACAGCCGGTGAACTTGACAATCTTATCCCGTTTCGTGAAAGCCCGCGCCAGGCGCAGTGCCGACATGACCGCTTCTGTCCCCGAGGAGACAAAGCGCAGAAGCTCGATATGAGGGCATAAACTCTTTATCTTTTCGGCCAGCAAGATTTCGTTTTCGT
This sequence comes from Candidatus Zixiibacteriota bacterium, assembly GCA_026397505.1. Classification (NCBI taxonomy): domain Bacteria; kingdom Pseudomonadati; phylum Candidatus Zixiibacteriota; species Candidatus Zixiibacteriota bacterium. The sequence continues at coordinate 509 of JAPLUR010000082.1, read as the reverse complement.
GCACGGTGCCGAAGCTGGTGCCGTGACGAGCCGTCTGGCCGATCTCTCTTATTATATCGGGGTGCGCATGCCCCAGTATCAGCGGCCCCCATGAGCAGCAAAAATCGAGATACCGATTACCATCTACATCATAAACATAGGCGCCCTCGCCCCGCTCCATATAAATGGGCGTCCCGCCAACCGCCTTGAATGCCCGCACCGGGGAATTGACCCCGCCGCTGAGGCTTTTCAACGCTCTATTGTAAAGTTCTTTCGATTTTTCGTGCTTAAGCATTATTCCAACCGTTTTTGAGTATGTCGCGCAGGTGATAAGTCAGAATCATATCCGCTCCGGCGCGGAAAATTGCCGCCAGATTCTCCATCATCATATCCCTTTCCACCGCCATCTTCTCTCTCGCCATCAATTTCACCATACTGTACTCCCCCGAGACATTGTAGGCCGCTACCGGAAGCGGGGAGTGCTCTTTGAAAATCCGGATAATGTCAAGATAAGCAAGCGCCGGCTTGAC
>JAPLUR010000081.1 GCA_026397505.1 Candidatus Zixiibacteriota bacterium | reverse complement strand
TCTGGGCGAACTCGGGCTGGCCCGTAATCTGGGCGGGTGGCGCATCGCCGTCGATTGGCCCGAGATTGTCGGCGAGAAAATTGCAGGAGTGTCACAGGCCGTCCGGTTTGAGGATGATACGCTGCTGGTTTCGGTTCCAGATTCGGTCTGGCGGCAGCAACTATCCCTGGAGGTTGAGGCCATACTGGAAAAAATTCATGCTGTTCCCGGAGGCAAAGCGGTCAAGAAAATCCATTTTGTCTCATAGGTCAGAGAGGATTCCAATTTAAATGAAAGAGGATTATACGACTATTAATACTGGGAAGGAAAATAATTCTAAGGGGACCGATTCGGTTGATATAGTCCTGAAAGGACTGGAGGCGGTACGACGCCGCCCGGCCATGTATATCGGCGATACCGGCCCGCGCGGTCTGCACCATCTGGTGTACGAAGTGGTCGATAACTCCATTGATGAGGCCATGGCCGGATTCTGCACCGCCATCATAGTTGAAGTCGGGCAGGATAACTCCGTGACCGTTGTCGATGACGGCCGCGGTATCCCGGTCGATATGCACCCCACGCAGAAGAAGTCGGCTCTTGAGGTAGTCATGACCATGCTTCACGCCGGCGGAAAGTTCGACCATGCCAGCTACAAGGTCTCCGGCGGTTTGCATGGTGTCGGCGTCTCAGTCGTCAATGCTCTGGCCGAATGGTGCTGGGTCGAGGTTTCTCGCGATGGTGCCGTTTATCGTCAGGATTATATCCGTGGCATTGCCAATGGGGATATCAAGAAGGTCGGGCAGTCCAAGGAATCGGGGAATAAGACCTGTTTTCTGGCCGACCGCGAAATATTCTCCCGCATCGACTACAAGTTCGATATTCTCGCCTCCCGCATGAGAGAGCTGGCCTTCCTTAACAAAGGACTCAAGATCACTCTGGTTGACCACCGCATTGATAAAAAGCTTGATTTCCAATATAAGGGCGGCCTATCGGCTTTTGTCGAGTATCTCAACGAAAACAAGAATGTTATCTATAAAAAACCAATCTATTTTCAGAAAGAAAAAGAGGGGACGGACGTTGAGATCGCCATCCAGTATAACGATGGTTATGTTGAGAACCTCTTTACTTATGTCAATAATATCAACACTATCGAAGGCGGTTCGCATCTGACCGGATTCCGCACCGCTCTCACCCGCAGCATCAATAACTATATCACCAAGAACGGCATACTGAAAAACGGCGACATGACCGTTATCGGAGATGACTCCCGCGAGGGGCTGACTGCGGTCATTTCGGTGAAGGTTCCCGAGCCGCAATTTGAGGGGCAAACCAAGACCAAATTGGGCAACTCCGAAACCAAGGGGATTGTCGAGACAATCACTAACGAATATCTGGCCGAATTCTTTGAGGAAAATCCCTCGGTGGCAAGGAAGATATCCGAGAAAGTCATCTCGGCGACCCGGTCGCGCGAGGCGGCCCGCAAGGCCAAAGAGCTCACTCGCCGCAAGACCGCGCTCGATAATGCCGCTCTGCCGGGAAAGCTGGCCGATTGCTCCATGACCGACCCGGAATCGTGCGAGATCTATATCGTTGAGGGAGATTCCGCCGGCGGCTCGGCCAAACAGGGGCGCGACCGCCGTTTCCAGGCGATTCTTCCCCTCAAAGGAAAAATCCTGAATGTCGAGAAAGCCCGTATCGACCGGATTCTCTCCAATGATGAAATCCGCGCTTTGATTACGGCACTCGGCACCGGCATTACAGAGGATTTCGACGCCACCCAGCTTCGCTATAACAAAGTCATCATCATGACCGATGCCGATATCGATGGCGCCCATATTCGCACCCTTATACTCACTTTCTTCTTCCGTTATATGAAAGAACTCATTGAGCAGGGGCGAATCTATATCGCTCAGCCGCCCCTTTACCGGGTGCAGAAGGGGAAAACCGAGCAATACGCTTACTCCGATGAGGAGCGCGACCGGATTACGACTCAATTGGGGAAAGATAGTGTCACCGTGCAACGATACAAAGGTCTGGGTGAAATGAATCCGGATCAACTCTGGCGAACCACTATGGATCCCGAAACCAGAACCCTTCTGGCCGTGAATCTCGAGGATGGAGCCGCGGCCGATCACCTCTTTACGATTCTGATGGGTGATGCGGTCGAGCCCCGCCGCGATTTTATCCAGGAAAACGCCCGCTATGTCAGGAATCTTGATATTTAACAGACAAGCGAAGAAAATTCGTGCACGGCGGGTCCTCAGACCCGCCGTTACTGCTTTAAGATTTTTGCAACCGCATATGATTAGCAGTATTATATGTTCCGTCAGGTCCTAATTCCGATTCACCGGCGAATCGGGATGAGACCTGACGGCTTCCTCATAGTAGGAATGCTCCACCTGACGCCGATTTCTCCAATTGACATTCGCCCCATACTGCTATTAATTACCGAAAAATAAATGTAACAATGCAAACAGGAGAAACAATCATGCTCGATAAAGTAAAGGAACTCTGGCCGGAACTGAACTGGATTAAAGATGAAATATTGCGGCAGCAAACCGCCGACACCTGGGTATTGGCCCTCTCTAAAAGCAAACTGAATATCAAAGACCTTCACGAGATACCATTCACCCTTCTTGCCAAAGATTGCCGGGTAACTTTCATGGAGCATAAGCGGGCCGTGGTGCATATCGCCCATGAGTCGGCAACAATAATGGCGCATTTTTTCGGTAACAATCTCCCTATCGATATGGATGCGGTTATCTCCGGCGCCATTCTGGCCGATGTCGGGAAATTGCTCGAATATGACAAGGTTGACGGTAAAGCCGTGGTGAGCGATATGGGAAAATTTATACGGCATCCGTTCTCGGGGGTGGCGCTGGCCATGCAATGCGGTATTCCGGACAAAGTCTGCCATATCATTGCCGCTCATGCCGGCGAGGGGGATCATGTCAAGCGGACAACCGAGGCCCTTATCGTGCACCACGCCGATTTCATGAGTTTTCTGCCGTTTATGAATAAGTGACGGATCGCAGACACAAGACGGATAATTGACTTGTAGGTCGGGTTTCTCATTCCGACACCAGTCGGAATGAGAAACCCGACATCGATATCTGCTGGGGTGGGGAATCTACTTTTTATCTTTTGCGGAAATCGGTGAAATGCGGAGTTCTTCCGGAAGAACAACTTTGGGTCGGGCGATACCGCAATAGCGCTGGTACCATTTCCATTTCTTCTTCTCGCCCTTCATGAATTTCTTGATTGCTCTCTCTCTCTCGTACATCACAGCGTCATACTTTTCGATCTTCTGAAGCAGATTTTCGACATTTTCCCGGCGTTCCATCGTTGCCCTGAAAATCTCATAGTCTTTGAAATTGAATATCGACTGCACAATCGGCTCAAAGAAAACCATGGTTTGCGCGCCGATATAATTAAGCGGCTTGACCGACTCGAGAAAGAGAATCGCCGGGACCGCCATCCGCCATTGCACCACCTTCAGCGCCACTCTTTCCAGTATGGCATCTTCCTCGGCGGGGATCGGCTCTTTGTTTTCTTCTTTTTCTTTGGTCGTCCCTTTGAAAAAAGCCATTTCAGCCTCCTTCCTTTTCGGCGGCGCGGTTTTTTTCTATTTGCTCATTCACAAAGGCCATAACCTCATCACGGTTGTACCAGAACCGGAGATAAAGGCCGCGGAAATTTTCCAGGCGTGATGGTCGCGCAAAGGGAGAAAGCAGGATTCCATTTTTGTCGACATAGCAGGTACGGTACTGCGACCATTTCTTATGCAGTCTCTGGAACGTCGTCTTGACTTCTATCCCATCGTCGGCCAGCCGGTACCGTGTCGGGAAATAGAAAGCCGAGAGCGATCCATACAGAATAACAAAACCCAGCACCGAAAACCAAACCGAATAGGTCATGTAGTAAACGATAATCACGAGCATTGCAATAAAGAGCGAAACCGCGACCGTGACCAGCGGCTTTCTTTTGGCCGGATGCGACACCCATTCCAACACTTTGCCTTCCGACCGAATCCCTTCCGGCTCCGGTTTGGGTTTCGGCTCAGCCTTCAGTTCCAGCGAAAGCTGCTCTTTATCTTCCTGCGACATATCGTTCATTTTTGTTCCGGTTCGCCGGTGCGGTACCGTTCTTTCTTGACCAGTTCCATTTTCGCCAGCAGTTCCTTGGGCTCAAAAATCTTCTTGTCAATCAGCAGCCTGACCAGCGCCTCTTGCGCCAGGTTGTTGGACAATGCCAGCTCCTCAAAAGTAATATTTCTTTCTTTGCCGTCCACAACCATTTTCAGCGCAAATTTCCTGTCGTCTTCCATCACTTCTCTCCAGCATTTAAGGTTCGGTTCAGGCTCCCCCGGCGATACCCCTCCAGGTCGAGCGCCACATAATGGAAACCGGCCTTTTTCACAGCCTCAACCAATTTATTACGCACCCCATCATCAAAAACCCGCGCAATATCCTCGGGACGAAATTCGAGCCGGGCCACATCATAATGGTACCGCACCCGAAATCCCGCGAATCCCAGCGCGCTGATTCCCTTCTCGGCTTCATCAATCTGCCTCAACCGCTCCGGAGTGACTTCAATGCCATAGGGAATGCGGGAGGCCAGACAGGCGGCGGCGGGTTTTTCGGAAAAAGACAAGTTGTATTTGCGGGCCAGTTGGCGAAGTTCCTCCTTGCCCAGTCCTACTTCAACAAACGGAGAGAGTACCCGCCGTTCCTCGGCCGCTTTGCGGCCGGGGCGATAATCGCCGATATCGGAAATATTGCTGCCGTCAAAAATCACTTCCGCTCCCAACTCTCTTGCCATTCGCATCAACTCCGAGAACAATTCCGCTTTGCAGAAATAACATCGGTCCGGCGCGTTACGCAAATAGTTCGGGTCGGCAATTTCTTTGGTGGTGATGAACAATAACCGTTCTTTGGAAAGCCCCAATTCATCGGCTATTTTCTCGGCCTCTTCCCGCTCACCCGATGGATAAGATTCCGAATATGAGGTAACCGCCCAGACCCGTTCACGGTCAAGCGCCTTCAGCGAAGCCCAGAGTACCATGGCCGAATCAAGGCCGCCGGAATATGCCACCAGGACAGATTTATATCGACCGATAAAATCGAGCAGCCCTTTTTCCTTTTCCGCAAGGATCATCAGAACTCCACCCTTTTTGATTTTCCCGAGATTATGGTATAAACCGGCATGGCCGTGTTCTCGCGATTGGCGTCAAATGATACGTTTCCGGCCGCCCCTTTATAATCTTTCACGGTTGAAAGATAGTGGCTTATTTCAAGCCGGGTGTTATTCCCGGCCGAAAACGCCCGACAGATGAGCGCCATGGCATCATATCCCAACGCCTCCAGATATCCCGGCTCCTGTTCATACTTTTTCAGGAAAGCCGTCGCAAAACCGGCGGATACGGGATTATCGCCGCCAATGCGGCCCGATGCGAAATAGCATTCTCTGGTGATATCACGGCCGAGATCGAAGACACTTTTTTCCCCCCATCCTTCACCGCCGAGAAAGGTCGCTTTGATGTTGTAGAAATTAACTTGCGGCAGAAGCTGGGCCAATTGATCGGCATCAGCGGGAATGTAAAGGCATTCCAGATTGATCGGCACTTCGCGAGGTTCGAGCGTGTCACCCTTTTCATTGATAAAGATCAGAGATTCGGAGAGATTTCCCATGGCGAGTGATTTTATGTCCAGAAGAAGCGGCCCAAAATCGGTGTCATGGGCGCGGAAATATTCAATGCCGAGAACCTTCCCGCCCAACTCGGTAAATCTCCTGGAGAAGGCACGCGCCATCCTTAAATTCTCCGGTATGGTCGGGGTTATAATGACGGCGGTATCGAATTTCTTCTGCAGGATCGCAAATTCGGCCATCCTGGCCCCCTGAAGGTCGAGAGTCGGCTGAAGCTGATAGCAATGGGGAGATAATTCGGTCAGGCCGCTCTGGCTTGCGGCCGGTGCAATTATCGGCAGGTCACTGCAGGATAGGGTAGCCGAGGTCACCGCCGTCTCCTCGCTGGTCAGAGGTCCGATAAAGGCCGTAACCCCTCGGGTGGCCAGACGGCGCGCAATTCGCGCTGCCTCAACACTTTCTCCGCGCGTGTCGTAAATGACCGGTATTATCTTCCTCCCGCTTTCCCGAGTGAAATCTTCGGCCATCAGCATTGCCCCCTCAAGAAGCGATTCGCCGTATTTCTGCAATTCCCCCGATAAGGGCAGAGCAATACCTATTTGAGGTTCCTCACGAAGAAGCCGATCCGCCTCGGCCAGCAAGGCAGAGGCTTCCAGACCCGTGCAGCCGGAAAGTACCGCCGGCACCGATTGATAGTTTTTTTGCTTCAGCAATCCACGCCCTACCGAAACCGCCAGCCGGCATTTCCTTTCCTCGGAGTAAACCCCATAAGAGATTTCCTTAAGGGCCATGGAACGGGGCACTCCTATCGCAGCCTCAATGGAATTGAGGATGAGGGAATCCAGTTTTTTATCGGACGACAATCGGTAAGCATCCAAATAGGCGATCATGGCGTTGGTCTCTCGACCCAGACGATAATAAATATTGCCCAGATAGAAATAACCGTAAGGGATATAGGGTGATTGCGGATATGATGAAATCAGACGGTCAAAATTCCCGCGGCTTTTTTCCAGCGATTCGGCATAGTACGCCGCTTTGGCCTGATAGAATAAATCTCTCGGGCCATTCTGGGGGTTATTGTCGGAGACAAAAAGATCCGAAAAGAGGCTCTCCGCCTCGCAGTACTTGCCCGACTCGAGCATCTTGAGGGCCTGCTCAAATGACATCCGCTCATCGGCTGCCGCCAGACCTGTCGACCAGAAAAGGACAGACAAGGCAGCCGCCAGCGCATATTTTATAATAGGATCCGGCACTACAGAGAATATTTCCCGAAATCTTCAGGGTTTATTTTTTTCAATCTATCGGCCAGCGATTCGGGGTCATTGGATAGTTCCATCTGTTGCTCTCCCTCCTTAAGATTGAAAAG
>JAPLUR010000080.1 GCA_026397505.1 Candidatus Zixiibacteriota bacterium | reverse complement strand
GATGCGAGACTGCAAAATAAAGGAGATTTACCAACTTTACCGGCGGTCTTGTTCTCGGCGCATCTTGGCTCCTGCCCGAATCAGTGTGCTGTCGAGCGTGAAATCTCTTCCATTCCTCCCAATGGCGTATTTCGCGTCAGTGCCGCCGTTCCCAGCGACAGTGCGCAGCCCAATATTGATGATACTCTCTCGATTGAAGTGACCTCAAAATACTATTATGGCAATGACACGATTGTCATCACTCGGAGTCGCTCCTATTCCGTTCACATTATAGACAGATTAAGCTTTAGTTATGTGGATGGCTCTCTGACGGTCGATACCGTGCTTTCCCCTTCTATTCTGCCTACTCTTTCAATCAAAATACGGTCTAACAGGAAAATTGATGTCGAGCAGTTGAGAGGCAGTGTTTCCCTGAGTATGAAATTGGATGATACGACCTGGGCGGAATTCGCGTGGCCAAGGCTGGATTCCATTATCGACAGCCAGACCTTCATTTTCGAGCAATTCGCGGTACAAATCCCCGAACTGGCCGGGGAATATCGCCGGGAAGGGTACAAATCGCTGAAAGCGGCAGTCACTTTCGTCAGTGGAACCGATATGCTTTCACGTTTTGGAGGAATCTTAGAAGGATTTGACTCCCTCTATGTTCTGTTCCCGGCGGTTCTATCCTATCAGACCTCCTCTCTGTCACCCGCGATGGTTTCGGGCGGTATGAATCACGCTTTTGAATTTGATCTGAATCTTACAGGTTCCACGACTATTAGTATTGACGACCTGAATTCGGTGATGACATTTGTGCATGACGATGGCGTCATTTATGCCTCGCTGGCCGAGTTTCCGAGACCTCTGCATGCCGGGGCGAATCATATCGTCACCGATGAAATTAATATTCCTATCAATCTTGTAGGGAAACAATTGAGACCCAGCCTGACTATCGTCGGCAAGGAGTTATATTCTTTCCGGACAGACCTTATGAATTTCGGGTCGGATGTTATTACCGTCACAAGCCTGCCGCAGATGAAAATTGTCTCAACCGAATTGGTGACGGTTAATCCGCCGTTTGTCAATTATGGTCAGCAGTTCTCCATCAAGGTCGGCCTGCAGAATCTTTCGGCCGACACGATACATGATGTTTCTGTTTTTGTAACTTCCGAGAATGGGAAGGACACTCTTTCTGTGCAGAGCGGCCAGGTTATACCGCCTCTGACGGGAATTGATGTGATGCTTCCCATGACTGCCAAAAACGTCTCGATACCGATCAAAATCTTCAAGGCGTTTATATCCTCTCCCGAAGCACTCGTTCTACCGGCCGAAGACAACACGGCCGCCGTTACGGTGCAGTCGCCGGCTGTTATCAAGCTGGTCGCATTTCCGGAAGGTCTGGGCAGTTATCCTTATGTCGATTACGGAGAGACTTTCTCGATTGCCGCGAAGCTCGAAAACGAAGGGGAAGCGGGAGTGTCGAGAGGGGAAGTATCGCTCTCGACCGGGGGATATGATTTCGGCGTGCCGGATCCATCACCTCTTGCCATTGATGCCGACTCCACCGCCTATTGGAATCTGATAGCGCCATCGGTTACCGCCTCAGTAAGGCTCAAGATTAATCTGACTCAGGTGCCGCTCGACAAGAACACCGGACTTCCGGCCGGAGTTGCGGTTGACTCAGTCGAAATTCCGTTGGATGTTGAACCGGCTCAGGCGGAACTCCTCGTGAATGGTGTTGTCAGTCAGGCGCCGCTGGTGATCGAGGGGGCTTCACGTGAGCTATTCTCTCTGGAATTGAAAAACAACACGGAGAATCCGATCAATGTTATCGGCCTGAAATCAATTGATATTCATATATCCGATCGTGCGGATCGCGTGATACTTCCCGATGCCATCATTATTATGGAAGAGAGCGGTTTTTATTCCGGGAGAACAAAGATCACCTCAGCCCAGGTGGTGGATAATCTGCTGCGATTGACCTTTGCTGATTTTCGGCTTGGCGCCAAGGATGAAGTGACCCTCGCTTTTATTGCCGGTTTTAAGGATAAGATTTCCGTTTCCGGATTCAAAGTCACCATCGAAAACCGCGATATAAGGGCTATTTTTGTTTCCGGCCCTCGTCTCAACCAGCCGGTCCCGGTGCGCGGGAAATACGAAAGCAATTTCCGCATCGGCGGCAGTTTCGTGATAACGGCGCATTCTCTGGAGCGATCATTTATAGTCAGGAATAATCCTTTTAATCCCGACCTGCAAATGGCCGAAGTCGCTTACAACCTTGAAGCCGATGCTCCGATCACAATGAAAGTCTATACCCTGACCGGTGAGGAAGTCTTTGAAAAGACATTCCCGGCCGGTTCCGAAGGCGGAAGAGAAGGCTCCAACTATATCAGCTGGGATGGTCGAAATGATGAAGGAAAAGTGGTTTTAAACGGCGCTTATGTGATGATTGTCAGAGACGAAAGAAGCGGTCAATCATATAAACTGAAATTGGCGGTGATGAAATGAAGGCACCGTGGCACAAAATAGCAATCGCCATCTTTTTCATGCTGTTCACGGCCGGGTCGGTCGGGGCCGGTGATGCCGGAAGAGAATCGCAATTTTCCATCGGCTCCGGGGTGCGGGCGCTGGGAATGGGCGGTGGCTTTGTCGGTCTGGCCGATGACGCCTCGGCTATTTACTGGAACCAGGCGGCCCTCACTCTTCTGGATAATCAGGAAATCAATCTGATGCATGTGACCCTCTATGAGGGCTCGGTATATGATGTCGCCTCTTTTGTCTATCCCCATCCCAAACTGGGTGGATTCGGTGTTTCTTTCATGCGGCTCGGCACGGGCGATATCATGCGGCGTGAGGACTGGAATGAAGTTGGGGAATTCTCCTATGCCACCTGGCAACTGATATTAGGATATGGGCATAAGCTGGAAAAAGGTTTTTCTTTCGGCACGGGTCTGAAAATAGTCAATCAAACACTTGATAGAAATTCGACCTATGGCGTCGGATTGGATATCTCATTTTACAGCCGCATCATAAAAAATATATCGGCTGGAATTTCGTTCCAGGATATCATTGCACCCCGTCTGCGATTGGGAAGCGCTCTCGAAATAACGCCCATGACGGTCGTTGCCGGCATCGGTGCCAAGGATGTGCGCCTGGGGAGCGGGTTCCGCCATAATATCGGTCTGGGGCTGGAGAAGGGCGAAAATCGTTCAGTCAAACTTCATCTGGGTGCCGAATCTATTTATCGCGATTATCTATCTTTGCGCGCCGGCTACGATCGCGACAACCTGACATTCGGACTGGGTATTATCTATCAAAAATTGCGCTTCGATTATGCCTACAAATTCATGGATGGTCTTTCCGATTCGCATCGGCTGGGGCTGTCGATCCGGCTGGGCACTTCGGTCTCTGAAAAAATCCGGCGCGAAAAGGAATTTGAGAGTGCGCGGGGAAGTTCCCTGATACTGGAAGACCGCAAGCGGTCATTTCGTCTCTTTAAAGAGCTTGCCGACAAGTACTACCATAATAATTCTCTTGATTCCGCATACGCCTATTATCAAAGGGCGCTGGCCTTTAACGAGGATGACCGCGACACCCGTCATAGAGTCAACCAGATCGATGAACTTCGGAAATCGGCTCTGGCCGAGAAGGAAATAAAAGCCCGGCCGCAGGCCGATATGACGCAGCAGCTTCTTGACGGATATTACTCCCAAGCGGAGCTGTTCTTCAATAAGGGCTCCTTTGCGGCGGCTCTTGATATTATCGACCTCGGGCTGGGCAGGTCGCCGGACGATCAGAAATTCCTTGCTTTAAGGGATCAGGTCACCGCCGGCCGCGACCTGGAAATCGGTAGAATGATGGACGAGGCCTCCCGTGCCGATCGTGACGGGCGCTACGCCGACGCCCTGACCGCTTATAATCGTGTTATGGAACTTTCTCCGGGCAATGTGGAGGTCAAGCAACTGATTGCCAAAGACGGGACCGAATTGAATAAACTGCAGCTCATCAATAAAGGCGCGGAGCTCTTTGCCTCGGGTCTCTACTCTGATGCCAAAGGACGGTTCGATGAAGTCCTTAAGATTGACCCCCAGAATAAAGTCGCCCGGGATTACGAGGGGAGAATCGCTCTTCTCATGAAAGAATCCACCGAGTTGCAGGACCTCCAAAAAGATGAAAGAGTCTGGAAGATTTATCTGTCGGCGCTCGAGTATTTCCGCAAAGAGGACTATGCCAATGCTATCAAGCTCTGGGAGGAAGTGCTCAAATATTATCCCGGAAACAAGAACACGATGAATAATATCGAGCAGGCGAGACTGAGGCTGCAGAACAAATAATGATCTGTTCCAGCCGGAATCGATTTTTTATCGTGGAATTAGTTCCGGTTTCTTCTTACTTTTCCGGCGATGTTTAGAAGACCCATTAAGGAAATCAACGCCGAATATCAGGCGGAAGATAAATACCTCCCTTCCATCCAGTACCTGGTGCGGGAATCATGTATTAATGCCAATCTCTCCCGCCGCGATGTCAGCGCCGTCACGTTGGCGGTGGAGGAAGGGGTCACCAATATTATTCGGCATGCCTATCTTTATGAAAAGGGGACGATTCGGATAAGAATCATCATCTTCAAACGCCGCATCATTTTCTCTCTGATTGATACCGGGCGCTCTTTTCAACCCGATGGAGCCATCAAGCTCGATTTGAAGAAATTGGTCGATTCCGGAAGGAAAGGCGGGCTGGGCTTCTACATGATCAACAAGATTATGGACTCGGTGGAGTACATATCCACGCCCGGGTTCAATGAATTGCGCATGTCCAAGCTCATCACCCGGCAGCCGGAGAAGACCCGCCTGTTTATGGGGCGGATGTTTAATTTAAGAGTAAAATTCTCCGTTTACACTTTCATGATCATGCTGACCATAATCGCCGGAGCCTATTTTATTATTAATAATCGCAGCGTCAAGCGAATCGAAGAACATCTGCACGGGACGGTCGCTTCGCTTTCCAAAACTGTGGCGGCGCAGGGAGCGGGTTATATTCTCAACCGTCGCTCCGATGTTGAATTCGATGTACTGGCGATGAGTTATATTCGGGCCAATCCCGAATTGACCACGCTGGTTATCACCGACTCGGCCGATGCCATTCTGGCTGATACCAGAGATATCAGAAACCTGCGCAAGAAATATGTCCCGCCCAAGGACATTGATTCGACCAGGGTGGGGCGCCTTCAGACCTACGTTGAAAATGGGCAGGAGATGAATTATCAGATTCATTACATAAAAAACGGCGACCGGGTGAGCGGCCGAGTTTATATCACTTATTCGAGTGAGCCGTATATCAGGCAAATCAACGCCGAACGACGCACTATTATTTTTCTCACCGTAATCGGACTTCTCATCGGGATCGGCGGCATCTATCTTTTATCCAGCTATTTTGTCAGCCCAATTGTCCGAATCACCGAAAGGGTGCGGAAATTCAGTTCCGGCGATATCGAGACCGAACTTCCTCTGGAAGGGGTGGAGGAATATTTCGAGATTTCCAAAGCGCTGAACGAAATGATGAGCCGTCTTCGCCGCGACCACGAAAATATCGTTGAGCGGGAGAGAGTGGCCAAAGAAATCGAGGTGGCCAGCCAGATTCAGAAGACACTGTTGCCCGCCAAACTTCCCGAAATTCCCGGCCTTAAACTGGATGCATTTTATCGCGCCGCCTCCCGGATCAGCGGCGATCTCTACGATGTTTTCCAGATTGACCGGGAGAACTACTGCCTTCTGGTAGCCGATGTCTCGGGTAAAGGGATTCCGGCTTCGCTGGTGATGTCAATGCTTCGTACCGTCATTCGTATCGAGGCCAGAAATAAGTTATCGGCTCACGATATTCTGGTGGCGGTCAATAATCTCATCAAGGATGACATCCCGCCGGGCGTATTTATCACTATTTTCTTGGCGGTCTTCGATACGACCAAGAGGAGAATCAATTTTGTTTCCGCCGGACATAATCCCCTCATATACTGTCGACATAATGGAAACGGGGCGGAGCTGCTCAATCCTCCCGGGGTACCGTTGGGGTTGCCTCTGGCCACGGATAACGGCTTTGCTCAGAAATTAGTCGAGCAGAGTGTCGATATTCAGGACGGTGATATTCTCTTTATATATACCGACGGGATTACCGAATCGATGAATCGGCTGGAAGAAAAGTATGGCCTGGAACGTCTCTGCAATCTATTCAACGAAAAGGTAGTCCGGAGCCGGACCAAGGATCCCAGGGCGATATCGCAGATGGTTATGGGCGACATTGACCAGCATGCCGGCATGGCCGTCCAAAATGATGACATTACCTTCATAACGGTCTGTTCGAGCGGCGAGAGCCCATTGGGGGGAATTCAACCCCTCGAATCAGAGACTCTTGAGTAAGGCAGATTTCTCCTGTTAGCCGGCCAATTCGGGGTCGGGCCGCCCATTTTTTTATCTCCCTTTTATGAAATATTGGTTATAATTGATAATATGGAGAACATTAAGATATCGGTCTCGGAAAGCGGTCGTGATGACAGCATTTCCCAGGTTCGCGTTGATGGTGTTATTGATACTCTTACCGCCACCCGGCTCGAGGAGGTTTTAGACCGACTTCTGAAACGGAACCGCTACCATATCATTCTTGACCTGGCCGGAGTCGATTATATTTCATCGGCCGGCTGGGGTATTTTCATCTCTCGTATTAAGGAAATTCGGGAAAATAAGGGTGATATCAAACTGGCCAATATGGTTCCCAACGTATATGAAATTTACGAGCTCCTCGAGTTTGATAATATCCTGTCTGCCTATGAGAGTGTCCACGCAGCCAAGACCGCCTTTGGGGCGCCCGCTGAAGCTGACCCCGTAAAAAAAAAAGACCCGATAGCAGGCGTCCGCACGGTCGTTAAGGAATTACCCCCGGGAGGGGATTCCTTTTCAACCCGCAGAGAAGAGGTCAGCCGGGCCGAGGTCGCTGGTTTTCCCATCGACCGAACGGAGCAGTTGCTGTTGGAAGCGATACGGGACGACCCTTTCTATACTATTTCGGAATTGCGCCTGGTGCTTGAGGAATCGGGGCATGCGTCTCGCATAAGTTGGTGGGGAATTTTCAGAATCTTGAGGAAACATCGTCTGGTATCACGGCGGGCCCGATTTCGGTATGCCCGGCAGACCAGAAAACGGTTCTGATTTTCGTTGACAGCAGGAATTGAAACAAATAATTTGATTTGGCGTGAGTTGACATAAGCACATGACAGAGATAATCTTAATCATTATTCTGACGGTCTTGGTGATCGTCTTGGCGGCGTCCATTATCATCCGCTATCGCCGCACCAGAGGGACGATCTTTATTAAGGAAGAGGCGATAAATGAATTGGTGACCGCCATGGTCAATAATATTCGCGCGGGGAAAATTCAGGATATTGCCGGCAAAGTCTCTTTTATTCTCAAAAAATATCTGGACTGCGATAAGATAATTTTCCTCAAGTATTATAAAGGGGCGCTGGAGCTTAATTACTATTCCGGATTGCAGCGATTCGAAAGGGAGGATTTCAGAGTCCGGCTTACGCCCAATTTGCAGAGTAAGTTGAAGTCGTTTCACCAGATATCGCGGATTGAGGAGCTTTCGTCGGTTTTGCCTCCCGATTATTCCAAGATAATCAAGCAGACCGGATTTGCTTATTTCTTTCCGGCCTACCTTCGCGAAAATTTATATGGCGTCTATTTTATTTCTACCTCGCTCCCACCCGAAAATCGCCAACTGCAGTTTCTATCCACGGCCCTTGCTTTCAATCTCTCGACCGCCTACCATATCGGTATTCAGGAACAACAGATAAAAAGGTATGAGGACAGGTTCAGGCAATTGGGTGAGATCAAGGAAAGGGCCGTTTCCTCAAGAGATGTGGAATCGGGGAGCGAATTAGTGAAATACCTCCGCATCCGGAACAGCCGCGAACTTATTCCCGAGTTGATCAATGGGCTGCGGAAGGACTGCAGCTTTTCCCGAATGGCTTTTTATGTGCGGGCCGACGAGCCGAATGAGGCCATGGTTTCGGTCCGCTGGAACCTGAATGAAGAAACCGACCGTATTTTCAAGGAAAATTACGATTCGATAATCAGCCGCCTGCAACCTGACAAGATATGTGATATGAAGAATCCGGTGCCGTCTTTTCAGGCGCTCGAGGGAAAATGGAGCAAGCTGCAGAATGGGAATATCAGCTATCTGACCGCTCTCCCCTGGACAGACAACCGCAAAGCTCTTCTGGCCTGGAGCGGTTCACAGATGGTTGATGAAGTGGCCGAGAAACTGCGCAGATTCAAATTGGAGGCCCTGCCTCTGGTCGAGAATGTCAGTCGCTTCGAAAAAGCGGAGGAGCTTTCTTATACCGATGGCCTGACCGGAATCTACAATTTCCGTTATTTCCAGAAGCGGATTCGGGAAGAGTTTATGAGAGCCAAAAGGTACGGCCGCAATCTGGCCTTATTGATATTCGATGTTGATGACCTCAAGAATATCAACGACAAATATGGTCATCTGGCCGGGGATAACCTGCTGAAATGTTTTGGAGCCGTGCTGACGGAATCGGTTCGCTCCAATGATGTGATTTCCAGGTACGGCGGCGATGAATTCTGCCTGATAATGCCCGAAACGAGTCGGGAAAAAGCTCATCTATTTATGGAGAGAATTCAGGAAAAAATCGCCATTACCCCCTGCGTCATCGAGGGAAGCGGCCAGAAACATAAATATTCGGTGTCGATCGGGGGAGCGGTTTTCCCCCTGGATGCCGATAGCATTGATAATCTCATTGATACCGCCGATATGGCGCTCTTGAAAGCCAAATCGGAAGGACGAAACTGTTGCCGCATGTATCAGTCCGAATTCAGCCACAAGAGCTGACGTCCGAAAAGAATGTAAATGAATTTTGAAATAATGCCGATTTCATTATATTGAGAAGCGATGGAAGTCATGGAAGACTATAATCTATTATCAGGAAGCATATTAAAAGTGCACAGGGAAGTTTTCAAAATTATTATTGGCCTGGGGTTGCTATGGCTGGGTCTGACCGCGCCTTCTTCGGCGCAATCGTACGAAGTCGGTCCCGGTGACGTGCTGGAAGTGAAATTCTGGCAGGATCGCACGCTTGATGCGGTCGTTAAGATCCGCGAGGATGGGAAAATATCGCTGGATATCGCCGGGGAGATCGAAGCCGCCGGCCTGACCACCGCCGACCTCGAAAAGAAAATTGTCAAGCAGATTTCCCGATTCAACGGCGCCATCACGCAGGCGGTCGTGCGGGTCATTGAATACAATTATCTGAAAGTATTTGTTTCGGGGCAGATTCAATCCCCCGGCCGAAGAACCTATGAGAAAATTCCCGACCTCTGGAGTATCATCAATGAAGCGGGCGGGGTGACCGAATTCGGCGACCTGAGTCGGGTGATGATTATCCGGGGCGGAGGGGATGCCGGCAAGGTTGAAGTGGTCAATGTTCTGGCCCTGGTGACCTCCGGACGGATGAAGGACCTTCCCGAAATCAGACCCGGCGACACAATCGAAATTCCCAGAACCCCGGCCGGTTTGCCGGCCACCACCCTAAGCGATCAGACGACCCAGAAAAACCTGTTCTATATTATGGGTGAAATCCTCCGCCCCGGAGCCATGACGCTTGAAAAAAACACGGATTTGCTTGATGCCATCGCTCTGGCCGGTGGTCCCTCCGAATTCGCCGACCTCAAAAATGTCCGGGTGGTTACCAAGGATGGCCGTTATGCTCAGATTCTAAAAGTCAACTTGAAAAAATATCAGGAAACCGGAAGACCGGGGCGCTACTTCCTCAGACCAGAGGATACCATTGTTCTCTCGCGGCGAGGTCGGGGCTTTCTGGGCATAGACTCCATGGCCGGCTGGATTGGAATGCTTGGGGGAATCGGTTCCCTGATTCTCATTGCCGACCGGCTGTCTCTATTTGGATTGGGAGGGAATTGACCGCGATCGCCGAGCATTTCTGAAGAAGAAGTCATCTTATGTTTGTTGAATTTTCATTTAAAAAATCGAGCCAATTATATTTTGGCAAGGAGAGATAATATGGAATCGTATCGACTCGATAGCCGTATTGTCGAAGACGATAAGGAATTCTTGATACAGACGGTCAATGATACCCGGGAAGGTATTATTAAGACGTCGTTGTTCGCCAATGGCGAATTGCTGGATTCCAGTATTATGCCTCATTCGGAAGAGATGGGCGAGCCGGAAATTCTCGAGCTGATCAAAGCGACCCACGGCGAGAAGAAATCGGAACTGGAATATCTCCTGAAGAGCTTCAAGGAGGTCATTGCCCAGGGGCGCCCGGAGATGATGTTCCATCTCGGCACTGCTCTGTACTACAAACGGATGTACACCCAGGCACGGCAGTTGTTTCAATCGGCCGTGAAACTGAATCATGATTATCACGAGGCGTTTTACTATTTGGCCCAGGCCGAAACGGCCCTCGGGCATGTCGAGCCGGCGATCAAGGCCGGTGTCAGAGCGGTCGAGCTTCGCCCCAATTTTGCCGATTACCGAAATGCTCTGGGTGAGGCTTATCTGGCCGCCGGTTCCTGCAAACGGGCACTGATCGAGTTTGATGAGGCAATCCGGCAGAATATCTATTATGCCGATGCCTATTTCAATCTCGCGTTGACGTATATTCTCAACGCCGTTACCAAAGAGGATTTTAACCTTTACGCCGACCTAGCCGGAAAAACCTCCGATCTTCTTAAGAAAGCGGTTCTGATATACCCGGGATACAAATCTGCGCCCTACGATGAAGCCATTGCCTCTCTAAACAACAAAGAGCTCAAACGGGCCTATATGCTTTTAAAAGGGGCCAGGGAAGCAAAAAAGGAGCAACTTCGCCGGGAAAGATCCTCTTATTTCCATCGTTTTCTGATTTACACCGACTGGATCGCCGAAAGCAATCTTGCCGACCGCATTAAGTTTTTGGAAAATGAAATCAACAGAAATCCGGGATATGTTGACCTGTACTATGACCTCGGGATCTGCTATCTGCATCAGGCCCGGTTTAACTGGCAGAAGAGTACTGATTACTTCAAAAAGACTCTTGAAATAAATCCCAAACTCTTGAAAGCCCAGCGTTCTCTGGATCTGTGCCAGGATTATTATTTGAAACTTTCCGACGCCATTGTGGATATATCGGAAAAACATGGATGACAGGAGCTCCTTTGAGTAAAGGCCAAACCCTTTCAATAATAGATTATTTTGATCCGGAGGCGCCGGAAGCGTCGGAGTTTCGGCGGCTGCTTCATAATGTCAACAATGTCAAAAGCCTGGGTGAGAAGCGGGCGATTCTGGTAACATCGGCAATGACCTCGGAGGGAAAATCGATTGTTTCCTCCTTTCTGGCCATGACTGCCGTACGCCATAAGAACCGCAAAACCCTGTTGATTGATTTTGACTTGCGGCGACCGACCATTCATCGCCTTTTCTCCCTGCCGCGTGAAAACGGCCTATCGGAAGTCCTGGCCGATGGAACTGCTGCCAGAAACAATATCAAAACGACCGATTTCGAGAAGCTGGATATTATGACGGCGGGCAAAGCCGTGGCCAATCCGTCCGACCTGATTAACGGCCCGGCCATTCACCGGATAGTTGAGGAAATGAAATTTTATTATGATTTGATTTTGATTGATTCCTCTCCGCTGGTGCCGGTTTCGGACCCGCTTCTGGTTCTGGAGGAGGTTGATGGTGTCATTCTGGTGGTCAAAGCCGGGGCGACTCCCCGCGGCGTAGTCAATCGCGCCTGCAGCCTGCTGGCTCCGCAGAAAGCCAAAATTTTGGGTGTCGTGATCAACAATCTTGAACATACTCTGCCTTATTACTATAACAGCAACTATTACGGCTACCATTATAAACCCTCCGGTAAATAGTTGCCGGAAGGAGTCGCTTTCCCGCCGGGTAGTGCAAGGTCTTCTATGGTTACCAATATATTGACAGTCGATCTGGAAGATTGGTTTGTGGTCGAAAATCTCAAGGAGAATATCGACTACCGGCAGTGGGATGATCTGGAATCCCATGTGGTTGAGAATACCGAGAAGCTCTTGAAGCTATTTGAAAGCCATAACGTTCGCGCCACCTTTTTTGTACTGGGATGGATTGCCGGCCGCTTCCCGCACCTTATTCAGCGGATTGCCGTTCACGGGCATGAAATCGCCTGCCATAGCTATCGTCATATCATGGTGAGCAAAATATCGAAAGAGGAATTCCGCTCCGATACCGAAATGGCGATTGCGGCCATAAGAAAAGCCTGCGGTATTACGCCGGTCGGATATCGGGCGCCGAGCTGGTCGATAAACTCCTCCACCCCATGGGCCTTCGAAATCCTGGCCGACCTCGGATTTCTATATGATTCCTCGATCTTTCCCGTCAAACATGACCTGTATGGGGATCCGATGTCACCTCGGGATACTTTTCGTATGAAGCTGGACAGCGGCCGCCCTCTCTTTGAAATTCCGGCGACAACCCTGAATATCCTGGGCAAGAATCTTCCCGTCTGCGGCGGGGGATATCTTCGCCATTCCCCGCTATGGTACACGGCGGGAATAATTCGCAGATTAAACCGCGCCGGCCGCCCGGCCCTCGTTTATGTCCACCCCTGGGAATTGGACCCGAAACTGCCGCGGATGAAGGGACTGACCTTTTTACAGAAATACCGGCAATATGGTTCCATCCACACACTGCTCCGCAAACTGCACAAGCTCCTCGGCGAGTTTGACTTCTGCCCGGCTAGGAATTATGTTGAAAGCATGATAAGAAAACCGATTGGATTTGACCGATGACGTATAGAAGCAAGGTCGCCGCGGTAAAAACCGATTCCACCAAAGTTCTCGATGATTATCGGACTCTTCTGGAATTGGTCGATTACCGCCAGATTATCGATCCCAAACGGGAGACATTAATCAAACTTAATCTCTCCTGGACCAAATATTTTCCGGCCTGTTCCTCTCAGCCCTGGCAGGTTGAGGGAGTGATCAAGACTCTAATTGAAGATGGTTTCTCCCGAAAGAACCTCTTTCCGCTGGAAAATAAGACCGTGGTAACCAACCCGATTAAGGGGGCCAGAAATAACTGTTGGATGCCGGTGTTTCGAAAATATGGTCTCGACTTTACGCCGCTGCCGGATGTGGATTGGGTTGTCTACCACTTCAAGGAAAAGCTTCTCCGGCTGAATGAGATTTTCCCCGAGGGAATTGAGATTCCCAAAATGTACATTGGCAGGCAGGTAATCCATCTGCCGACGGTGAAAACCCATGGCCATTCCACGACCACCGGGGCGGTGAAAAACTCCTTCGGCGGTCTGCTCAAAGAGGTGCGGCATTATGCTCATAAACATATGCACGAGGTTCTGGTCGACCTGATGATCATGCAGAAGGAACTTCATCCATCCATTCTGGCCGTCATGGACGGCACCGTTTGCGGCGACGGCGCCGGTCCCCGGACCATGACCCCGCATTCCAAGAATATCCTGCTGGCCTCGGCCGATTCGGTTGCGATAGACGCGATTGCGGCCAAGATCATGGGCTTTGATCCGATGAGCATTCCTTACCTGAGAATGTGTCATGAACGAGGTCTCGGTGTGGCCGACCCGGCGCAAATTGAGGTGATTGGGTATGACATATCGCGGCTTAATTTTGGATTCAAGACCAAAAAGTCATTTGTGATCTGGGGCGACCAACTCCTTCGGAAAGGCCCGCTACGTTTCCTCGAAAAGATTGCTCTTCACTCCCCTCTGGTTGTCTGGGCGCCGCTGGCCAGCAATATTTACCATGATTGGTTCTGGTACCCGTTAATAGGCAAGGCCATTATTCGGAAATATTCCCGGACGGAATGGGGTCAATTGTTCGAAAAATATAAGTCGCAATAGAAATTCAGACGACTGGCGATAATGGCATTCCGGCAGAATATTGGGGCTGTGGAGAGGCATAATTCCGATTTTCAACAACACCACCTGTTCATCTCCCATAAAAGCGCGAAAAGGCCCAATTTTCTTGAAATTATTCTTGACTACCAACTGTATAATTGATAAATAGTTAATAGCATTCTGGAGGATTAAGAGTATGAAGAAAATCTTAATGGCTGTATTCATCGCGATTTTTGTCTTCAGCATCTGCGGAGCCAAGAAAAAGGATTTGGCCGGAGATGTTGAAAACGCTGTTTACACTGATAACACCTATAATTTTTCACTTGCCATGCCCGACGCCTGGAACTATTCGTTGAAAAAGAGCATGGGAGAAGTTCGTCTGATTCTCACCAAGAAACAATATGATACTCCCATTCAATTTCAGCAGGCGGCCAATTACACCACCGCTCCCCGGATTACAGTGTATGTAGATACGACCTCACTCACGGCCGACCAATTTGTGGATTCTCTTCTCTTGGATAAATACAAATCCAAACAGAAAAACCGGCTCATCTCGGAATTCAAAATTCTCAATGGTCCGTTCCAGTTGAAGAAGCGGTCCAAGATGGAAGCCGGGGAAATCAGCGGCGTGAGAATCGCCGGTCAGCAGCGCTACACGGTTGAGGTTCAGCGGTCGGGCTCGGAATCGGATCGGGGCGATGTGGTAACCGATTTCTACGGCGGCTCCATATTTTTTGCCAAGGAAGGCAGCAATATTGTGATAATGCATATGATTTGTGAGTGGCGCTATTTTGACGTTCTGGAGCAGGATTTCATTAAGATCGTCAACGGACTGACATTCCTGAAAAAATAGGCATGATTTTTCGATCAGGCCGGAGATTTCCGCTCTCGCTGTTAACGGTGCCGCTGACAAATATGGGAATGGAATCGATGTCAAAATCTCCCAAGGAGGAAATATGTGGGTATTCAGGTCAATCCTGATACTGGTAATCATAGCGGTCATTGTCGGTTTTGCGGTCTATAACAGCGGCCCGAGCCAGACGGTTGATGTCGACCTCATCTGGGCCAAGCGGTTTGATGTGCCGGCAATAACGATCGTCTTCTGGTCCTTTGTTCTCGGTTCGCTGATTTCGCTTCTGCTCTTCATTTCGGTTTATCTGAAAATTTCCAATCAGCTCAGTGAGGCGCAGAAAGCGATCAAGGGATTGCAGGCGGAGGTGACCACTTTGCGCAATCGGCCTATCGAGGAAACCCGGGATTTGCTGGAGAAAAAGGGCGGCCTGCAGGAGTAAAACATGGATAGTATTGTCATAATATTTTTATTGGCCATTATTGCCCTGATATTCATTTATGTCTACTATGACCGATTCAAAAGAGAGAAGAAGACCACCGATCCCAGCGCTTATATTGAGGGTCTGAAAGCCCTTCTGGACCGCAGGGAAGAGGTGGCCTTCAGCCGCTTTCGCGAGGCAGTCTCCGAGGACAGCGCCAATGTCGATGCCTATGTCCGTATCGGCGACATACTCAGGAAATACGGCAAGCCCGACAAAGCTCTGCAGGTACACAAAGATCTGACTATCCGGCATGGTCTCACGCCCGATGATAAGCGAATTATCCTGCGGGCTCTGGCCGAGGATTTTACCGCCCTTAGTGATTTCAAATCGGCTCAGTCGGCCTTGACGGAATTGCTTTCCATTGAGAGCAATAATAAATGGGCGGCCGAGAAGCTGCTTGATATATATGCGCATGAAGAGGAATGGGAGGAAGCTTCCCGTATCAAGGAGAAGCTGATCAAGCTCGAGGGAGGCAAATCCAAGAGCGGTCTGGCCATTTACAAATTTCTCCGGGGGGAAAAGCTCTTTAATGAAAAAGAGTATCATAAGGCGCGCCTTCTTCTCAAGGAAGCGATCGGCATTGATTCGGCCTGTGTTCCCGCCTATATCTACATCGGCGATTCCTATCTGGCCGAAAACAGAGAAGAAGATGCAGTGGAGTTCTGGAAGAAGCTTATCGCGGCGGTACCGGAAGCCGCACATTTTGTCTTGAGCCGGCTCAAAAGAGCCCTGTTTGATCTGGGGAAATTCGGCGAAATTTCCAGCATTTGCGCCGAAATACTGGAGGTTTCCCCCAAAAATATCGACGCCCGCCTGACGCTGGCGGAATATCATTTCAAAAAAGGGGAGTATTCGATTGCCGTGGAGCATCTCAACCTTGCCGCTGATGATCATCCCTATTCGCTTCTGCCCACCCTTGATCTGGCCAAACTGTATCTGACCATTGGTGATAAAGGGAGGCTTGGGGAATTGATTAACAAACTCGAGGAGCGGCGTGAAGCGGTTGAAAATGAATATCGCTGCAATCGCTGCGGCCACAAATCAAAGGCCAAGAAATGGCTCTGTCCGTCGTGCAAGGCAGTCGACAGTTTCGTAATCTGATGCGGCGGTCGATCATTTTTTTGCTGTTAGTGCTGGTCGGCGCTGGCCAACTGGCGGCAGAGGATCTTATGAAATTGATAGGGGAGGGGCGACTGGACGAGGTCCGTCGCAATATCGCCGGCCTATCATCGGCCGCTCGCCGTGACGGCACTCTCTTATATGCCCAGGCATTGCTGGAATCGGATGGATTCTACTCCCTGCAATTTCTTCAGGCGGCCGCAGAAGCCGCACTGCCGCCCGCTCTGGCGCAGGAAGAGTTTTACCTGAGTACTCTTTATTTTCTGGCAGCCGGGAGATATGGGGAATTGGCCGATTCGGCGGAGGTTTATTTGCGGCGTTGGGAGAACGGTAAATACCGTGGGGTGATGCTTCGCATGACGGCGCTGGCCCATTCAAAGATGAATCAACAGGATAAGTCCGATCGCTGGTACGGCCTGATAATTAAAGAAGATCCCAACGGACTATATGGGGGCCTGGCCAGGCTTGATAAATTTCGTTTCCTGTTCCAGCAGAAGAAATATGATGAAGCACGCAAAGTGAGCCGGAAACTTTCCGGCCTGAAATTTGAGGAAGTTGCGGTTCCGGCTTTATACCTCGGTTCATTGACGGCATTGGAACAGAGCCGGATTGATGATGCCATTTTTGAATATAATCTGCTGAAGGAGCAATATTCCAGAGCCATCGGCATGGAGGATCTGGAAGACCGCTTCAGCAATATCCGGGAGACGGCTGATGATCAAAGAGCCGAAAAGATCACCGGGACCATCTATTCCGTTCAGGTCGGCGTCTTCGGTGTCAGAGCCAATGCCGAAACAATGGTTAAGCGGATGAAATCTTATGGGCAGAGAGTGGAGACAAGCGAAAAGATCATATCCGGTAAGAAATACTTTGTGGTGTATGTGGGGCGATTCACATCTTCGGAGAAGGCGATGGCTTTAAAGGCGCGCCTGGAGACGGCGGAAAAGGAATCATTCCAAGTTGTAGCGCGATGAAATCGTCAACTTCAGCAAGCGGGGGGCTGACACCGCTGATGCGGCAGTATGAGAAGATCAAGTCGCAGTATCCCGACAAGATCCTTTTTTTCCGCATGGGGGATTTCTATGAGATGTTCGGCGATGATGCTGTCAAGGCGGCGCCGATTTTGAATATCGCCCTGACTTCACGCGGCCATATCAACGGCCGGAAAATTCCGCTGGCCGGTGTTCCTTATCATGCCGTCGACAAATATCTGGCCCGCCTGCTGGCGGCCGGAGAGAAAGTGGTCGTGGTGGAGCAGGTGGAAGACCCGCGACTCGCCAAAGGGGTGGTCAAAAGAGAAGTGGTAGAGATTCTCACTCCCGGCACAGCCACCATTGAGGGTGTCGCCGACGACAACACGCCTCTTTATCTGGCCTCACTTTATTTTGATGATTCGCCGACGCTGGGGATTTCATACATAGACCTTCTTTCGGGTCGGTTTTTCCTGGATGAAGGGCCCAAAGACAAAATTCTGGAAAAAGTCAGAATTCTCTCGCCGCAGGAAATCATCTATCCGCTTTTGCCCTCGGCCCATGAATTGATCGACTTTCTCAAAGATTACGGTCGCAATCGTCTGACCCCGTTTGAGGAATGGAACTTTGATCTCAAGGCCGCCGTTCGCGAATTGTCGGAATTCTTCCAGGTCAGCACGCTGGATGGATTCGGCGTCAGTCACCTCAAACATGGCCTAACTGCGGCCGGCGCCATCTATCGCTACCTGCGCGAAAACAACCGCACCAAATTGGACCACGTAACTAAAATCAGCGTCGCCGATACCGATGATTTCATGCTGCTCGATTATAACACGGTTCGGAATTTGGAATTGGTTCATAATCTGGCGGATAGTACTGAAAGAGACTCTCTTTTTCACGCCGTCAAGCGCACCTGTACTCCGGGCGGCGCACGCAAATTGCGGGAAAGCCTACTGCATCCATTCAAGCAGATGCCGCCAATTATTCGCCGGCAGCAGGGGGTAAAGGAACTGCACTGTAATCGCGAAATGGGGTTGCGACTGCCGTTACTTTTGAAAAAAATGCCCGACCTCGAGCGGCTGGCCGGGAGGCTCGGAATGCGAAAAATCAATCCGCGTCAGCTGGTCGCCATTGAAGATGGTCTGGAAGCCGGAAGCGAAATCATTCTCCTGGCGGCTGAGCTCAAGGCCGAAATATTCACCGCCATGGTCAAATCATATCCGGACTGCTCGTTTCTCAAACAACTAATCGCCGGGGCCATGGTGGAAGAAGCCCCCCTGACGGCCAACAAGGGAAATGTTATCCGGGAAGGATTTTCCGAAGAACTTGATTCTCTTAAGAATTCTATCAAAGAAGCCCGCCAATATATCGCTTCCCTGCAGCAGCTGGAAAGAGAGCGAAGCGGGATACCCTCACTCAAGGTCGGATATAACCGGGTTTTCGGGTATTACATAGAAATCACCCGCACGCATCTCGATAAAGTGCCGCAGGGTTACATCCGCAAACAGACCCTGGTCAACGCCGAGAGGTATATCACGGAGGAGCTCAAAGAAAAAGAGGAGTTGATTCTGGCCGCCGAGGAAAAAATATTTTCGCTCGAAGAGAGGCTGTTTAATAATTTGGTTGATAAGTTGGCCGGCTCACTGGAAGACTTGCTTCAGGCCGCGGCCATCCTTTCCGAAATCGATTTGATTGTTTCCCTGGCGAATCTGGCGGCCGAGAGAGGTTACATCTGCCCGGAAATAGATGCAAGTACTGTCATCGAAATCACCGGCGGCCGTCATCCGGTCATCGAGAACCTTCTGCCACAGGGGATCTTTATATCCAACGACCTGTCTCTTTCCGTTGACCGGGATCGCATCATGATTCTGACGGGACCGAATATGTCGGGAAAATCGACCTATCTTCGTCAGATTGGTCTGATAGTCATCCTGGCTCAAATCGGTTCTTTCGTTCCGGCCGATTCGGCGCATGTCGGTCTGGTCGACCGCGTTTTCACCCGGGTTGGAGCGATCGATAATCTGGCCCGCGGTCAATCGACCTTCCTGGTGGAAATGATAGAGGCCTCGAATATTCTTCATAACGCCACCGATGAATCACTCATCCTGCTGGATGAGGTCGGTCGAGGGACATCCACTTTCGATGGCCTCTCCATCGCCTGGGCGGTGGTCGAGTATATCAATGAGCAAATAAAAGCGCGGACGGTTTTTGCCACCCACTATCATGAATTGACCGGGCTGGCGGCTCTGTATGATAAAGTCCTCAACTGCCAGGTGGCGGTCAAGCGGTGGGAGGATCAGATTATTTTTCTGCATAAGATCATCCCCGGGGGGTGTGATGACTCGTATGGAATTGAGGTGGCCCGCCTCGCCGGAATCCCGAAAAAAACGATCAATCGTTCAAAAGAGTTGCTCCGGCTGCTCGAATCTGGTAAATTCTCCCAATCGGAACTGGCCCGGGGGATACATAAGAGTATCAACCAGCGATCGTTGTTTGATACCGCCCCATCACCCCTGGAAGAAGAACTGAGAAAGGTAGAAATAAATTCCCTCACGCCGCTGGATGCCCTGCGTATATTGAGCAGGCTCAAGGAAAAACTGGATGAAAAGTGAGATTTCGATAGCGAAGAAACGGTGGATTCGGCCCCTCTCGGAAAGGCTGATTAATAAAATCGCCGCCGGAGAGGTAATCGAACGACCGGCCGCCGTGCTGAAGGAGCTGGTTGAGAACTCGCTTGATGCCGGCGCCACCCGGATTGACATGATTATAGAGAAATCGGGAACGAGATTGATAGCGGTCGCCGATAATGGCTGCGGCATTCCCTCCGAGCAGATTGAAATTGCCTTTGCTCGTCACGCCACCAGCAAAATCAATGATTTCAATGATCTTGAGAATCTTCGCAGTTATGGCTTTCGGGGCGAGGCACTGCCCTCTATTGCCTCGGTATCAAGAACGCGCATGATCTCCCGGGCGGAGGGAGCGGAAACCGGGGTGGAAATAATTGTCGAGGGAGGAGTCAAACAGAGTCTCAAACCGGTGACAGCCTCATTTGGAACCAAAGTGGAGGTGGAAAATCTCTTTTTCAATACCCCCGCCCGCCGGAAATTTCTCAAAGCCGAGACGACCGAGGCCCGACACCTGACGCGCAATGCCATTGCCCTGGCTCTGGGTGCTCCCGCCGTCCGATTCAGCTATGCCCTGAATGAGCGGACGCTTTTTGCACTCGATGAAAGCCACGCCGATTTAAAAACCAGAACCGCTTATCTGCTTCTGGGCAAGAATCAGGGCTCGCTGTTTGAGATAATTTCTCAGACCGAGGAAATGGAAATTGCCGGATTTCTCTCGCATCCGGATGAATGTCGGCAAAATCAATACAGCCTTTTTATTTTTATCAACGGCCGCTATATTCGCTCCCAGAGCCTCAATCATGCTGTTACCGCTGGATATGGTGAGGTGCTTCCGCGGGGTAATTATCCGGTCGGAGCGGTTTTCCTGACACTGGACCCGGCCAAAGTTGATGTCAACGTCCATCCAACAAAGGCGGAAGTGAGGCTTTCCGATGAAAAATTGGTGCACGATCTCCTGTATCAGGCGGTCAAGAGGTCGTTGCGAGGAGAATCCCTATCCGGCGCGGACGGGATTGCGCCGCCTCAAAAATCAGCGCCGGAGAATTATTCCATCAATGAAGCGATCAGAAAGGCACGAGCATTTGAACCGGGGAAAATGACAGGATCAGCCCATTCATTTCTGAGGGAATTATATGGCCCATCCAATTCCGTGAAAGCACATGCCGAATCTTCATCTCCCGGGCCGGAGCCCGCACCCATTGCAAGCGCCGCCCGGACAGAAAAGGCTAAAGAGCCGGTATCATTGAGCGATGCCGACCCGGCCTGCTATCTTGGGCAATTCTCCGAGATGTATCTTCTGTTTAAAATCCGTGAGCAGCTGCTCATTATCGACCAGCATGCCGCCCATGAGAGAATCCTTTATGAAGAAATCCAGAAAGTGATGGAGCAGGGTGGGGCCATCTCGCAAAATCTCCTTTTCCCTCTGAGCCTTGAATTATCCGCCGACCGCTATTTGCTGTTTGAAGAATCGGCGGAATGTCTTCAGGCGACCGGTTTTATCCTGGCGCCGTTCGGCGGCAGAACAGTCATCCTTTCGGCGGTTCCAGCCGCCCTCTCGAAAAAATCCCCCGAAAAGATTTTCCTCGAAATTATTGATGATATGGAGATAATCAAGAAGGCGGGAAATGACTTTAAAAAGGGGATCGCGCAGTCCATTGCCTGCCGCTCGGCGGTCATGGCGGGCGACCGTCTGAGCGAAGAGGAGGCGTATTCATTGTTGCGCCGCCTGATGTTAACCGAAAAGAATTATTGCTGTCCGCATGGACGTCCTACCACCATCAGAATTACCAGGAGTGAGCTTGATGTCAGATTCAGCAGAAAATAAAACCATTGTTCCGATTTTCACCGGACCGACCGGATCCGGCAAAAGTGGGGTTATAGCGCGTCTGATGGAAGTATATCCACGACTGCAGATAATCTCGGCCGATTCCCGCCAGATATATAAGAATCTTAATATTGGAACCGATAAACCCTCCCACGCAGATTTGGCCCGATACAAGTATCATTTGATTGATATCGTGGAGCCGGGGGAGAGGTACACCGCCTGGGATTTTATTGAGGATGCCTCGCGGATAATAGCTGAGACTTTGAATCGCAAGGGGATGCCGGTCGTCTGCGGCGGCACCGGGCTATATATAAAATCGCTCGTCGACGGAATGGTTGAAATTCCGGATAATGATTTTGCCATTCGCAGCCGCCTGGAAAGTGAGGCGGTCGAAAAGGGCCCGGAATATCTTTATAAGAAACTGCAGGAAATCGACCCTCAGGAGGCATCCAATATCCATCCCAATAATTTGCGGCGAATCACCCGCGCTCTGGAGATTTACTATATCACCGGGCGCCCCAAGTCTCAGGCCGTTGCCGAGACAAAGCCGCCGGAACGGTCATATGATTTTGAAATTGTCTGTCTTCTTCCCTCGCGCATGAGATTGTATAACAATATAAATGACCGGGTCGACCGGATGATTAAGGGCGGATTGTTAAGCGAGGTGGAAACGCTGCATAATTCCGAATGGCGGGCCAAAATTGATGAGATAAATGTCATCGGTTACGGCGAGTTATTCCAGTATTTTGACGATAAGATTACCCTCGAGGAAGCCCTGAACCTCGTGAAGCAGAACTCTCGGCGGTACGCCAAGAGACAGATTACTTGGCTTAATAGTATGAAAAAAATCCGCTATTTTGAGACGGCTGATGACGTGGTGGAGTTTTTTCTGGATTTCTGGAGATATTGGCAAATAAAGCCTTGACACATATTCAACCTTTTTTGTATATATCTCAATGAGTTAGCCGGAATTGTGAGTAAAGAAGGTATAGGGAAGAGCCGATAACACAGAATAGCAGGATAACCTAGAAATCAGTGGGTTGGAATGAGGAAGTCTATTTACTTTCAGATATTGATTGCCGCGCTGGGAATTTCTCTGATTTCCTGCAGCAGTCCAAGCCCAAGGGGAATTGGCAGAGAATCAAAGGGGTCGGAACCGATCAATGAGCAGAATGTCTCTTCCTCATTTGATGACACCACCGAGTATTCGATTGAGCTGGATAGGATTAATGAAAATCAGGCCCGGATTGCCGATTCTCTGGCCGGGGAGGAACTGCCTTCTTCATCTATCGACGATTATATCTGGCAGAGACTTACGATCGCCCAGGAATACTGTACGATGGGTATCACGGCCAACCGGGAGGCAAGCTGGGAGGAAGCCGAGTATTATTTCGAAAAAAGCCTGTCAACTCTGGGTGAACTGGATATTGATACCGAATCTGATTCTCTTTCTGAAGAGAGTATTAAATATAACCGCCTTCTTGCGGAAATTGTTGCCAGCTATCGGACTACGCTGGTATCGCTGGGGCGGCTTTCCAGTGATATTTCGCCTGATGTACTGATCGCCCGTTTTTCGGATATTAATCATTTCAAAATTGATTCTTCCGAGTACGAAAGGCTCGAGACTTATGCTCAGGAGAAGGAATCCTATAATGTTCCGGTGGTCTTGAATGAACGGGTCAAGACCTGCATTATCTACTATCAAACCGCCGCACGTGATGCCATTAGAAAGTATCTATCGCGTTCCACCAAGTATATCCCGATGATTACCAGAATCTTGCGGGAATACGGTCTGCCGACTGATCTCGTCTATCTGGCTCTCGTCGAGTCGGGCTATAATCCCCATGCTTATTCCTGGGCGCGTGCTATGGGAATGTGGCAGTTCATCGCCTCAACCGGCCGCCTCTATAATCTCGAACGGACCTGGTGGTATGATGAACGAAAAGATCCGGTAAAAGCGACCCATGCCGCGGCCCGTTTCCTGAAGGATCTTTATGATGAATTTGGCAGTTGGGAACTGGCGCTGGCCGCTTATAATGGAGGTCCCGGGCGCGTCCGCAACACAACCAAGAAACAGAATACCCAGGATTTCTGGAAATTACGGCTCAAAAAGCAGACTATGGACTATGTGCCTTTCTTTATGGCCGCTTCCATGATCTGCAAGAATCCGGAACGGTTTGGGTTCAGCGAAATTAATTACGAGCCGGAATGGAAATTTGATGTGGTCAGAATTGACCGAAGTATCGAGCTTAAGGCTGTGGCCGATGCTCTGAATTGCCCGGTCTCATCACTTCAGGAACTCAATCCGGAACTGCTTCGCCAATTCACGCCGCCCAACAAGAAACATTATGATCTTCGCATTCCCCTGGGGACAGAAGACCAATTCTGGGCCGCATATGACGGCCTGCCCGCCGCCAAACAGACCAGTTGGGCGCAGCACAAGGTTCGCCGTGGCGAGACAGTCGCTTCCATTGCCAGAAAATACGGAATTTCCGAATATGCCATTCTGGAAGCGAATAATTTGAGTCGTCGGGCGAAGCTGACTGCCGGACGATCCATTATTATTCCCGTCCCGAGTGATCGCACTTATGCCGGCACATCCCCTACGGGGAGCCGCAATTACCGCGATGATGACGGCAGCTATACGGTGCGCTCCGGGGATACCGTTTCGGATATTGCGCGCGCCTTCAAGATGACCCCGGATGAAATCAGGCGGATCAATAATCTGAACCGGCGTTCGCAGATTTTTGTGGGGCAGAAACTCCTGGTTAAGCCTAACCCCTCCCAGATCAAAGAGAATCCGTCATCCAATCCGTCCGGAGAGATGAGTACATATATAGTGCGTGCGGGCGATACCGTTTGGGAAATTGCCCGGCGGTTTGGAATCTCCGTCGCATCCTTACGCAAGCTTAATAATCTCGGAAGTCAAAGTCAGATATATCCCGGGCAGAAGCTTTTGATATCGCGCCGTGATTCCGGCTCCAGCTATAAGACTTATACGGTCAAGCAGGGGGACACAATATATGCCATCGCCAATTTCTTCAACACCACCGTGGCCAGAATTCTCTCCTGGAACGATCTTTCCGATCCCCGTTTAATCAGAGCTGGTGAGCAATTAATAATCTATTCCGATTGAGGTAATGAATGGCCAGAAAGAGGGATGTTGTCATTGGCGTTATCATAGGTTTTTCCTTTCTGGTGACTATGGCCTTTTTTGCTTTGATGTTTATCGGGGTCTTTTCCACCGACGGTGAGATGGCGATGGGAGGGCTGGGTTCGAAAGTGGCGGTAGTGGAAATATTCGGGACCATCACCGAATCCGAATCGGTAGTCAAGCAGTTGAAAAAATGGGGTAATTCCAGCGTGAAAGCGATCGTCCTCCATGTCGATTCGCCCGGCGGGGGCGTCGCACCTTCCCAGGAGATCTATAGTGAAATAAAGCGCCTTCGTGAAGATGAAGGGAAAATAGTCGTCGCCTCCATGTCTTCTCTGGCCGCCTCAGGTGGTTATTATGTATCCTGCGCCGCCGATAAAATCATGGCCGATCCCGGCACGCTGACCGGTTCCATAGGTGTCATAATCCAGTTTTATTCTTTAGGCAAGCTGATGGAGAAAGTTGGCGTGGAAATTGAGCGAGTCAAGTCAGGCGAGTTGAAGGATGTTGGTTCGATGGACCGAAAGCTGACCGAGCGGGAACGTGAGATGCTCACGGCCGTGATTATGGATACTTACCAGCAATTTGTTGATGTCGTGATGGAAGGGCGGGGGCTGGAAAAAGATAAAGTGCTCAAGTTGGCTGATGGCTCGATATTTACCGGACGGCAGGCTCAAAAACTGGGCCTGGTCGATACCCTGGGAGGTTTTGAAGAGGCTGTCAGGTATGCTGCGGAGTTGGCCGGAATCAAGGGCGAGCCAAAAGTGGTGAAGGATATCAAACCAAAGCCGGGCCTGATTGACCTTCTGGGCACAACGCTGGGAGGAGTCAGGGAAATGGCCACCGGAGAAATGACCGGTCCCCGGATAATGTATTTGTATTGAATATTAAAAATATATTGATTTGCTTAAACAAATTTCTTAGTTTAACGCGATTTCTGTCAAAGGCTTAAGGCGTCGTAAAGTATAAAGGCATCGAAAGAGCAATTGAGATAAGGGAAAAACATTTTGACTTTGAGAATAGTCGATATGAATAATCCAGCATGTTACCGAGGGAGGATGAGATGACCAAGGCAGATCTGGTGGAAAAAGTTGCCGAAAGAACCGGCTTGACAAGGACCGATGTTGCCGTGGTAGTTGATGCATTCTTGGAGACTGTTAAGAAGGCGATGGAATCGGGCAACAACATTGAGATTCGTGGTTTCGGAACCTTTAAGGTCAAACTGCGGAAATCAAGAAAGGCCAGGAATCCTCGCACCGGTGATGTTGTTCCGGTGCCCGGGAGGAAGGTCCCAGTTTTTAAGCCTTCCAACGAATTCAAGAATTTGATAACCAAACTGCCTGTCTGATCCGGATGGCAGTTTAAATCGGAGGTTTAATGCCAAGCGGGAAGAAGAGAAAACGTCAAAAGATTAAAACTCATAAACTGAAAAAACGCAGAAGAGCCAATCGTCACAAAAAGAAAATAAGATAAGCGGCTACCAGGGCTGTTTTTCATTTGAATAATATAGAGGAAAACCGTTCCTGATTTATCAGGAATCGTTTTCCTTTTTTCATCAGCTTTCGTCAGACTTCCCGGTGGCACAATCTGTCCTAACTGTAACTATTATATTTTCAATCGATTACCGACGATTTTCCCCCCGGGGTCACAAGGCGCCGGGGCATCAGAATTGCTTCTAGTTTCATCGATGAAAAGCATCTCCGCCATTCTTTTTCTCTATGTCGTTTTAACGGCATCTTCCATTAACGGCGCCGCCTTATCCGCCCTGGACAAATATGATATCCTGATCAATGACGATAATTCCGCGTCCGACATGTTTCAGCCGCGCGTCGCGGCGGGGCAGGGAGGAGGGTTTGTGGTGGCCTGGGTCGATAATCGCAATGGTCGGAGCGAGATATATTGTCAGTTTCTCGATAGTGCCGGAATAGCGCAGGGAATCAATCGTCGGGTAAACGATGAATTCTCGACCGCTCCGCGGTTTGAACCGGCGGTGGCCGGCAACCAATTCGGGCAGTGGGCCGCCGTCTGGAAAGATTATCGCAATGGAACATATCCATTTCGCCCGGATATATACTACGGGAAAATTGACACTTTGGTTTCAGTCGCCAATCTCAACATTACCTCCGAGCCTCCCGATTCGGGGTGTGAATCGCCTGACCTGGCGGTTTTTCCAAATGGTTCCGGTGTTGTGGTCTGGTCCGATTACAGGAATCGCAACTGGGATATCTATGGCCAGCGGCTGGGAGTCAACGGCGAACTGACAGGAAAGAATTTCAAGATCAATACTGATGCCGGCATTTACCAGCAGCATTCGCCGCGCGTCGCGGCTTTTGCCGACGGCGGTTTTGTGGTTGTCTGGTATGATAATCGTTTCGGCAATGATGATGTCTATGCCCAGCGCTTTGACCCGTTATTCAATCCGATCGGCGCCAATCAGAAAATCAGCGATGATCCGGGCACGGCGCGTCAGGCTTTTCCGGTCACGGCCGCCGATGGCCGCGGCCGCTTTTTTGTCGCTTGGGTCGATTGGCGCAACGGCTCATATCCGCAGAATCCCGATATCTTTTTCCGGCGTTTTGATAGCCTTGGCGTGCCACTGGGACCGTCGGCGAGAGCCAATCTGGATGACAACGGCCGCTCGCAGAAAGAAGTGGCACTCGCCTCTGACTGGTCCGGCAATATTTGCCTGGCCTGGGCAGATTCCTCCGCCGGGCAATGGGATGCGTATGCACAGATTATTGACGAGGCCGGCCTTCCCTCGGGAGCTTCATTCAAAATCCATCAGACGACAGCCGGTCGCCAGCTGCAGCCGGATCTGGCTTCCGATGGTTATAAGTTGTTTTTTGTCTGGGCCGATTCCCGCTCGGGAAATTTCGATATTTATGCGACCATAAAACAGTACAACCGCCCCGGAATAATTTCCACTCCAACCGCCCTTAATTTTACGATGGAGGCCGGAGGTACACTGCCGCCATCGCACAATCTGGTGCTGTCCGGCGCCGGTCTGGGGCAGGTGCATTGGACGGCGGCGCCGACGGTCGGATGGCTCGCAGTTGCACCATCAAGCGGTCTCACCCCGGATACTCTTGCGGTGTCGATCGGAGAGGGCAGCTTGCCTTATGGCCGCTATTCCGGATTCATACGGCTGATTGATATTGATCATGCCGATTCAGCGACCGTCTTGCCGGTAACATTGACTGTCACGGCACCCATTTTGAAAATCGTTCCCGACACCCTGAGTTTCCGGGTCTTTGCCGCCATAGGAAATCCATCCCCTCAAAAATGCCAACTCATTAATGACGGAACGGGCGCCCTAACCTGGTCGGCGATCGAAACGGCCTCATGGTTCAGCCTCGATAAAACCTCCGGTGTCGATTCCGAATATTCCTCCGTAAGCATCGATATAACCGGGCTGGCTTACGGCCGGTTTACCGAGCCAATCGTTGTGTCATCGCCCGAGGCCGTCAATGCGCAGGAAACCTGCTGGGTTTCTCTGGAACTCATTGGCAACATGCCCTATATGGCGGTGCGTCCCGAATCCCTTTATTTCCAAGGTTGGCGCGGGGATACTTTATGCGATACGGTCGAGATCAGCGATTTAGGTTCAGGTGTTCTCAATTGGGAAGCACGGCCGAGCGAGAGCTGGATAAGCCTTGACAAATACCGCGGTTCAGGCGATGGCCAGGTCATAGTGGAATTGATTACCGCCTCCCTGACTAAAGAGAATTATCTTGCCGATATTACCTTCTCTGACAGCGCTTCTTTCAACCAGGTTATTCATATCCCCTTAAGCGTGCAATTAAAAACGGCCGATACGCTGCAATTTATCAATGCCAACGTCCTGCCGGAAGGAACAGGAATCATGCCGGTTCAACTGAGGCTGAATCAATCCTGTAAAGGGGGGTATATCCCGATCACTTTTGACCCCGCCATGATTTCCATTGATTCAATTGTCCCGAATTATCAAGCCTTGCCCACTTTTGTTTCATGGAGCGCAAGCAGCGGCGTTAATGGTTTGGCGGAACTCTTTTTCAACATGATAGATTCACTCGCCGGGGGCAGTTCAATACAGCCGGGAAGTTATATTATATGTAATCTCTTCTTTGCGGCCGGGGCGGTCTCCGGATTGACCAGAGTCGATTCCGGGGCCTCCGATAGCGCTCTTTATCTGCTGAATGCGGCCGGGCAAAGGATCATTCCGAGAGTCATTCCGGGCGAAGTGGTTATAGGCGGCCAATCGTCGGTCGGTGAGACCACGGCAGATGAACTTCCGGAAAGAGTAGTACTGGGTCAGAACTATCCCAATCCTTTCAACACTGTCACCTCCTTCGAGGCTCAATTGCCGCGCCGGGGAAAAGTCCTGGTTTCCGTGTTCAACCTGCTCGGGCAGGAGGTTTATCGCCTTTTTGACGGATTGCTGCCGGCTGGTCGAACACGTATCATCTGGGACGGGAACCTATTCGGCGGAAAGGCCGCTCCCAGCGGAATTTATTTCTATCGTCTGACGGCCGGCGAGACGGTGCAGGTAAGGAAAATGGTTCTCCTGAAGTAGGCGGCGCCATATCGGTCAGTGAAAGAGACCGAAAAAACTTACTCCCACATCTATTTAACTCGGGCCATCTGAAACTTTCTGGGGCAAAAAGTCGTCGAATAATCAATGGAATCAATAATGACAGTAGGAGATAGGGCATGAAAGCAATTACCATCGTGGGGGCGGCATTAGGACTGACTCTATTTCTAATTTTGCCGGGGGTGGCCGACCCGGGTCAAATTTATGGTAAGATATATACCTCGAATAATGAAGTTCTTGAGGGTGCCATACGCTGGGATAAGAATGAGGTTTCATGGGTTGACATCCTCGATGGTTATAAGGATCTCGACCATCGCCATCCCAGAAAGTACCGCGATGAAGATCGAAGGAATCGGAGAATTACCATTATGGGGTTAACTGTCTACAGCGAAGGATCGGATAAGAATATATTCCACGGCTCGGATTGGACCGACATGGCTCAATCGGGAATCAGGATAGGGCATATCAAGACTCTAATTCCGGATGGGGATGACCAGGTGGAACTGATTCTGAAATCGGGCCAGAAATTGCGTCTCCAAAACGGCTCTACCGACATAGGGGGTGACAATCGCGAAATACTTATTGAAGATAAAAGCGAAGGGACGCTCGAGTTATATTGGGATGATATCGAACGGATCGAATTCGAACCCGCCACCAATGCAGAATCAAAATTCGGCAAGAGACTTTATGGAAAGGTGGCAACACGGGGTGGTGAAAAATATACCGGTTTCATCGGCTGGGATGTTGATGAGGCATATGATACCGATATTCTGGACGGTCGCGATGACCGTCACAGCCGTAAGATTGAATTCAGCCGGATTAAATCGATTGAGAGAACCTCATCGCAATCTTCGCGCGTGATCCTGAAAGACGGCAAGGAATTGGAACTTGAGGATTCCAATGATATCGACAGCGGCAATCGCGGCATTGCCATTTCCGACCCGGTTCTGGGCCGGATAACGGTAAACTGGGATGAATTCGATATTATCGAATTTCAGGATCCACCGCCGGGTACCGCGTACAGCAGTTTTGATGGCGGGCGGAAGCTCCATGGAACGGTTTTTACGGAAGACGGCGATAAATTCACCGGTGATATCAAGTGGGATGATGATGAGGAATATACCTGGGAATTGCTTGACGGGAGTTCCGGCGATATTGATTTTGATATTGAATTCGGCTTTATAAAGTCGATTGAAAAAATCTCTTCACGCAGCAGTCGCGTCACTCTTAAAGACGGCCGGATTTTTAAGCTGAAAGACTCCAACGATGTCGATAGCGATAACAAGGGAATCATTGTCCGGACGGGAAATGATGAAGTTGATGTCGATTGGGAAGATTTCGGCAAGGTGGAATTTTCCGAATGAGGGAGGATTTACGGATACCCTGACGACTTAAGGGCGGAGACGCCTGTTGTCGTGAGGGGGCGCAGATTGTAAGCGGCGGGAACCGGCCTTTAGGCCGGTTCCCGCTTTTTGGTAAATAGAAGAGCTATTTTTTCTGGGCCTGAAGTTCCTTGACATGATCCTCGGCCTCTTTCACGAAATTCTGGGCCTTGGGATTACTCTTGGCAGCTTTCAGGAATTTGTTCCAGTAGGTAATTATTTGGTCAGTCTTCCCCTGATTAACCTGTTCGAAAGAGATGGCCAGGTCGCGGGCAGCCAGATAATTTTCCGGTTTCAGGCGGACCGCCTCCTCAAACACTTTCAACGACTGGGCATAATTTTCCTGGGCCTGATAGATTTTCCCCAGGCTGTTGTAAGTATAAAAATAATCCTTATTCAGCTCGATTGACTTGTTATAGGCGGCAATGGCATCAGGATATTTTTTCATCCCCTGATAACCTTTTCCCAGCAAATAAAAGCCCATGTAATCGGTCGGGACCTTCTCGGTAAAGATTTTCATGTTTTCAACCAGAACCGGCCAACTGCTCTGCGATTGATAAAGCAATCCGAGGTCTTTATAGACATCATAATAGTCAGCCTTGTTGGTCAGCGCCGTCTTAAAAGCGGTTTCACTCTCGGCAATCTTGTTCAGTTTGAAATAGGTTCGGCCAAGATTGGCCCAGGCATCGGCATTCTGGGGATCCGCCTCAGTGGCCTTCTTGAAATTGGCTTCCGCATCGGCGTATTTCTCGGTTTTGAAGTAAACAGAGCCGAGATTAATATAGGCGTCTACATACTTGTCATCTTCCTGAATGGCCAGCTTGTACTCGTTGATAGCCAGCGTATCATTTTTCTCGCCGGAAGCCTTGAGCGCAGCGTTGAAATGCTCTTTGGCCTTATTGGGATCGCCGGAAAACGCCGGAGCGGCGAGAAATGCCACAAACATGGCCACCACAATTATCAGCAGAACCATTCGGGATTGAATTTTCAAAGCCATCAATTTCTCCTTCCTTTTTTTATTTTACAATTTTGATTCAATTCGTTTTCAATCTTTCAATTTTTTTTGCTGCCGAAGTTTATCTCTAATTTCGGGATATCGTGCCCCCAGGATTCTGGCGGCCATAAAAGCGGCATTTTTGGCGCCGGCCTTGCCGATCCCCATCGTCGCCACCGGCACGCCCGAGGGCATCTGGGCAATTGCCAGGAGGGAATCCAGACCCTCCAGAGAGGCCGGCAGAGGTACCCCGATAACGGGGAGTTCGGTTCTGGCCGCAACTACACCCGGAAGTGCCGCCGCCATCCCGGCCATACAGATAATCACTTCATATCCCGCTTTTTCCGCCGTCCGGGCCAGTTCATCGGTCCTTTCAGGCTGGCGGTGGGCTGAGGATATTTCCAACTGCGAAGCGATTCCCAGGCTCTGAAGGAGAGCCTGACATTCCTCCGCATAGGGGCTGTCCGATTTGGACCCGATCATGATCAATACTTTAGCCATATTCTAAATCCCATAGCTTTTCATTCGGCTTGTTGCTTTTGAGCCGATATCAGTCCTGAAAATCATCCCATCGAACTTGATATTATCGATAACATCGTAAGCTCGGGCGAGCGCCGAAGGCAAATCATGATCGACCGCAGTCAGTCCGACCACCCTTCCACCGGCGGTGATCCAGTTCTTGCCGTCACGCCTTGTCCCCGAATGAAATAGATAACAGTTCATATCGCTATAGCTTCTTAAACCGAAAATCCTCTTGCCGGTTTCAACTTTTTCGGGGTAACCGCGTGAGGCCAGCACGACACAGGCGGCCGCGCCCGAATTCCAATCCAGCTCATCGATGATAGAGAGATTGCCATCGACAATGGCGATAAAAATGTCGGCCAGATCCGAATTAAGCAGCGGCAGTACCGCCTGAGTCTCCGGGTCGCCGAAACGGCAATTGAATTCCATTACCTTCGGTCCCGCCTGAGTCATTATCAGCCCGGCATATAATACCCCTTTATAATTGCGTCCCTCTTTTTCCAGTCCGGCGATGGTCGGCTCCAGAATATGCTCCTTGATCATTTTCAAGGTAGCCTCATCGATAAAATTGACCGGGCTGTAGGCGCCCATTCCGCCGGTATTGGGGCCGGTGTCGCCATCGCCAACCCGTTTATGATCCTGTGAGGGAAGCATAACCTTGACCGTTTTCCCATCGGTAAAGGCCATGACCGAGACCTCCTGCCCCTCCAGGTAAGTCTCCACGACCACGCTGCTGCCGGCATCACCGAATACTTTCTGAACCATGATTTTTTCGATGGCCTGAACCGCCTCCTCGGCATTTTGGGCCACGACCACTCCCTTTCCGGCCGCCAGCCCGCTCGCTTTTATCACAATCGGCATGGCTGCCGCCCGCACAAAAGCGATCGCTTCCGACATTTCCGTAAAAATCTGGAATGATGCGGTCGGAATATGATATTTCCGCATGAACTCCTTCGCGAAAGCCTTGGAACCCTCTATCTCGGCCGCCACCTGTGAAGGGCCGAAAATTC
>JAPLUR010000079.1 GCA_026397505.1 Candidatus Zixiibacteriota bacterium | reverse complement strand
GGATGTCTATAATGAGAAACGATTGCATTCCTCTCTGGGCTATCGACCACCCAACGAGTTCGAGGCCCTACTGAGGAACGAAAAAGTGAACCGCCAAACCGTCCTACCCTAACCTGTCCAACAAAAGGGGTTCACTCCACTGATAACAAAACTACTGATGGTGCCGGGGAGGGTAGTTTTACCAGTTCGATCACCGGTCTAACAGTCAACACCGCTTACTATGTAAGGGCTTATGCCACCAATAGTGTCGGTATCGGCTATGGGATGACTATGGCATTTACAACATACCTAACAGTAACTATTGGTACCCAGGTGTGGATGGCGGAAAATCTGAGAGTAACGCATTACCGCAATGGGGAAGCCATCCCCAATGTAACCTGGGATGACGAATGGGCAGATCTTTTTACCGGTGCTTATTGCGAATTTAATGATGACGTAAATAATGTAACTATTTATGGCAGATTATATAACTGGTATGCAGTAGATGACAACCGGAATATAGCGCCAACCGGCTGGCATGTGCCAACAGATACTGAATGGAAACAATTGGAGATGTATCTTGATATGAGTCAAAGCGAAGCAGATGCTGTTGGTGATCGGGGCACTGATGAAGGCGGTAAGTTAAAAGAAAGTGGTACTGCTCATTGGCTTAGTCCCAACACTGGGGCTACTAATGAAAGCGGTTTTACCGCGTTGCCTGGCGGCTTCCGTGGCCGCAGTGGGGATTACTTCGCTATGGGTAGCTACGCCGTTTTTTGGTCTGCCACGGCGAACTGGAGTGAGGTCGCATGGTTCCGGTGTCTGTTTCACAGTTATGCGCAAGTCGGCCGCTATAGCGACTATAAGCAACACGGCTTCTCGGTTCGCTGTGTCAAGGATTAGATCGACTATTTGGCGATTTTCAAAGCGCCGCGGGGTCACACCTCAAGCTTTGTTCTCGGCAAGACCCCGCATAACCACAAAGTTTTGTAGGTCAGGTCTCTTGCAGACCTGACACAGTTTTGTCAGGAGCGTAAAGCTCCTGACCTACATCGACTACACCGACTTATCGTTCATCGCGAAGATGCTGGACTGTTTCCCGCGAAGACGAGGCGGTCAGACTATCGTTTTTTTTTATGCTATACTCCACCGAGGCGGCGATAAATTCGCGGAAGAGCGGATGCGCCCGGGTCGGGCGGGATTTCAGTTCCGGGTGGAACTGCACCCCCACAAACCAGGGATGATCCGAAACCTCAATTATCTCCACGAGCCGGCCATCGGGCGAAAGCCCCGCCAGATGAAACGGCTTATCGGCGAAAAGCTCGCGGTAGGCGTTGTTGAATTCGTACCGGTGACGATGCCGCTCGGAAATTTCCTCGGCGCCGTAGGCGGCACATGATTTCGAGTGCTTATCGAGTATCGCCCGGTACGCTCCCAGACGCATGCTGCCGCCCATGTTGGTGACACCCTCCTGATCGGCCATCAGGTGTATCACCGGATGTTTTAAATCGGCGTAGAATTCATAGCTGTGGGCATCCTCGAGACCGCAGACATTGCGGGCGTATTCTATCACCGCGCACTGCATCCCCAGGCATAATCCCAGAAAGGGAATATTGTTTTCCCGTACATAGTGAATCGATTCGATTTTCCCCTCTACCCCGCGCTCGCCGAAACCGCCGGGAATGAGAAGGCCGTCAATATCCGAAAGAAATTTATCCGCCCCGCTCTGCTTGATATCCTCGGAGGAAACCCATATCAGGTCAACGCGGGCATTATTCTCCACGCCGGCATGAATAAATGATTCAATTATCGACTTATAGGCATCCTTGAGATAAACATATTTACCGCAGATGGCGATTTTGACCCGATGCACCGGATTCTTTATCTTGGACACCGTCTCCTCCCAATCGGTCAGGTCCGGCTCGGGAACATCAAGCCGCAAATGCTCGCAGACCAACTGATCGAATCCCTCCAGATGGAAACGCAGCGGTACTTCATAAATGGTTTCAACATCGAGCGCCGAGATAACATATTTGGACGGCACATTGCAGAACAGCCCGATTTTCTTACGAATTGATTCATTCAGGTCTTTGGTCGTCCGGCAAACCAGGATTTTCGGCTGAATACCGATTTCGCGAAGCGCTTTCACCGAGTGCTGGGTCGGTTTGGTTTTAATTTCACCGGCCGTGGCGATATAGGGCACCAGAGTCAGATGAATGAAAAGGGTATCCTCCGGTTCGCTTTCCAGCGCCATCTGGCGAATCGCCTCCAGAAATGGCTGCGATTCGATATCTCCCACGGTTCCCCCGATTTCCACAATGATCACATCGGTATCGGGATTGGTTCGCGCCGGTTTCCTCAGGCAATCTTTGATTTCCTCGGTAATATGCGGAATCACCTGCACCGTGGCGCCAAGATAATCGCCCCGGCGCTCGCGGCTGATAACCGTATTGTAAATCTGTCCGGTCGTAATATTATTCTCGCGGGTCATATTTTGATCCAGAAACCGCTCGTAATGCCCCAGATCGAGATCCGTTTCGGAACCGTCATCAAGAACAAACACTTCACCATGTTGAAACGGATTCATAGTCCCGGGATCGACATTAATATAGGGATCGCACTTAATAATATTGACTTTGAGACCCCGCCGCTTCAGCAGAAATCCCAGTGACGCCGAGGCAATCCCTTTCCCCAGCGAGGAGACCACGCCGCCGGTCACAAAAATATATTTGGTTTTCTTCTCAGCCATAACATTCTCCGGATCTATTTTAAAAGGAGCTTTTTTATCGCTTTCAAATCTTCGGGAGTATCGATGGAAATAACCGCGCTCTTGATTTTGAAGGCTCTTATTTTTTCGCGATTTTCCAATATGCGCAGTTGTTCCAGCGATTCGGCCTTTTCGTGACGACTCCGCGGCCAGGAATGAAATTTCATAAGCGCCGCGCGCCGGTAAAAATAAACACCTATATGGTAATAGAAATCAAAAGAGCTCAGACGGTCGCCATTTATCCCTTGCAGAAATGGAATGGGATAACGGGAGAACCAGAGAGCATTATCGCCGCTGTCCAGAGTAATTTTGACCCGATTGGGATCATACA
Organism: Candidatus Zixiibacteriota bacterium; assembly: GCA_026397505.1. Taxonomy (NCBI): domain Bacteria; kingdom Pseudomonadati; phylum Candidatus Zixiibacteriota; species Candidatus Zixiibacteriota bacterium. The sequence continues at coordinate 28,829 of JAPLUR010000079.1, read as the reverse complement.
GATGCTCTTCGGTTTCTATCTTCTTGATGATAGTCGCATAATTGATGTCACGTGAAATCAGCATCGCTCGGATCACCCGGTCATAGTCGCCGCTTTTCACACCCAGATGGTCGGCCTGCACGCTGACCAGAATCTCTCCTCCCAGTTTCTGCAATACTTCGGCCGAGCGGTCGGAGCCGGTGCGATGCCGCTTCGAGGTAATCACTGCTTCGCCGCCAAAGGCCTCGGTCGCGGAATGGATCTCTTCCGAGTCGGTCGCAACCACCACCCGGTCGATCAGCTTCGCCTCGGAAACCTCCCGGTAGATATGCTCCAGCATGGTTTTTCCGGCAATAATTGAGAGAGCTTTCCCGGGGAATCGCCGTGACGCAAAGCGAGCCGGGATAACAGCCAGAATTTTTGGTTTCATACTAACCGAGCACCTTCGGGACCTTGAAATATTCCTCATCCCGGTCGGGCGCGTTGCCAAGCGCCTTTTCTCGCGGCAGCGATGGCTTGACAGCGTCCTCGCGGAAGACATTTTCGGCCTTGATAAATTGACTCTGCGGGATGATGCCATCGGTATCGACATTCTTGATTTGATCGATATAGGAGACAATCTGAGCCAGGTCACGGGCAAGACTCTGCTGCTCTTCGGGGCTGAGTTCCAGTCTGGCCAAGGAGGCAATCTTGAGAATATCGTCTTTAGATATAGGCACAAGCGAAAATACGGCGGTCATGAGGAGCGGTCAAGTTTTTTTTAAAATTAGTTTCTCCAATTCCGCAGTGGCCCCCAATTGCTTGCCTTAAACTGAGTTACAAATGGGGTTCCGGATTCTGAAAAGATGGCAAAGATTCTATTTAAATGCAGACAGAAATAAAGGTTTCACTGTTTCAACCGATACTTTTCATGTATGTATCATTTTGAAACAAGGTATCGAAAACTATCAATAGTCCCTATATCGGAATTCCGGGGGCTTTCGGAAACGCCGATAATCGGAGTACTTTATGAATAATCGTATTTTATTTAATCTCTGCTGCGATCTGTATTGCGGTCAAGTCCCTGAAACTGCAACCCGCGAATATCTGGAGCAGATTTTCCCGGAGCAGAGCCTGTTTTTCCTCCTGAGCGGAGAGAAGTACCTTCATCCGACCGAACTTGAACCTCTGTCGGCCGAAACGGTGTGGGAGACGGTAAAAAATGACCCGGCCGGTATTTTCTGCCGTCATCTGGAGAAAACCGATTCCGGGGGCGAAACCGATTACTTGCTCTGTACGGCCAATCTGGGGCGGGATCGGAATGGAACCGAAATCGCGGCCGGTATTATCTACTCGGAAAGGTGGGGTCGCACCGACCAATATGCCGGCGACTTTCTGAACAGGGTGGCGCGGATAAAAAGATATTATGAAGAGTTTATAGCGTCAAGGGCGGTGGAATTATTCGTGACTGAAGAATCACTTTTCAGATATATGATTGACGCCGAGGAAAAGGAAATAATAGCCGACCGGATGCCGCGGAATGACTTTGCCGGTGAGACCGATAGTTCGCGGGAAAAAGCATTTACGACAGATATGGTGCGGAGCATAATCGCCGCCGGGAGCGGCCCGGAGAATCCCATCGTGATGGATAAAAGAATCAAGAATTTCAATATGTCGAATTTTCAACTGCAGGGGCATGATTACACTCTTATATCCTTCAAGCTGGTCGGCCACGCATTGAATGATTCCTCTGAATATGATCGGGTTATCAGGAATTTCTCGCACGATATGCGGAACAAACTCTCGGCCATCCAGACCGCCGCCAGCCAGCTGACAGTACAAAAGGGAAAGACGCTCGATGACGATGATATGACGCTGGCGGGAATTATTCAGGCGGCCGGAGAAAAAGCAATCCAAATGGTAGATCGGCTTCATCAATTGGGCTGCATTGATTCGGGGCAGAGCACCTGCTTGGATCTCAACAGAATTGTCGCAGGTATTATTGAGAAAAGAAGTGAAAGGCCCGGTTTGGCCGGAAAAATAAACTGGGCGCCGGGCGGGGAAACCAGAATAATGGGTGAAGCCCGACAGATTGAAACGGCTCTGAATGAACTTCTGGATAATGCCATAGAAGCCGCCGGCAGCAAAGGAAATATCGATATCTCTCTGGACCATCGCGACGATGCAATTTCGCTGACCATCAGCAACGATCAGGCAAGAACTCAGGCAGGGCCGACTATTAATAGGATGCAGATGGATGGCCGGCAATTTACTCCGGCTCGTCCGGGGCGGATGGGGATGGGCCTCACCCTGGCTCGCCGAATAATAGCCAACCATGGCGGCGAACTGGAAATCGCCCCATCAGATAATGATCAATTTTCAGTAACCTTAACCTTCCCCGCCGCTATCAGGAGAGAAACCATTGCCGCTTATTGATAATACCAGACCGGCCACCACTATTTTGCTGGTGGATGATGACAGCACTTTCCGCAGTTCAGTGGAGATATTGCTTCGCAGAAATAATTATAATGTTATACCGGCCGGAGGCTTGAACGAGGCTCTGGATGTTATCAAGAGCCGCAAGATCGATCTGGTCATTACCGACTTAAAAATGGCCGATGGCAGCGGCTTTGACCTTCTGACTAAAATCCGGGGACTCCGTCAGGAGGTTGCGGTCATAATGCAGACGGCCTATGGCTCGGTGCGAAATGCGGTCGATGCCATGCGAAATGGCGCCTATGATTATATCACTAAGCCGTTCAAGAATGAAGAGCTTCTCATTGTCATCGAAAAGGCGCTGGAAAATAAAAATATTCGTGAGGAGCTGAGTGTTTTAAGAGAGGAAATCGCCTGGAAATATGGTTTTGACAACCTGGTCGGAACCTCCGCCAGCATGAAACAGCTTAAGGGGTTGTCCGCACGTGTGGCGGCGTCCGATATTGCCATTCTCATTACCGGAGAATCCGGCACCGGAAAAGAGCTTCTGGCCAAAGCAATACATTTTCATTCCCGCCGCCGCAAGCATAAATTTATCCCCATTGACTGCACCTCCATACCGGCCAACCTGATGGAATCGGAATTCTTCGGTCATGTCAAAGGGTCGTTCACCTCGGCCTACAGCAATCATAAGGGACTTTTCGAAGAGGCCGATGGCGGCACCGTCTTTCTGGATGAGGTCGGCGACATGCCTCTGCCGCTGCAGGCGAAAATTCTCCGCGTTGTTCAGGAATCCGAAATCCGCCCGGTCGGCTCCGCTATCTCCAGAAAAATCGATGTTCGAATCCTGGCCGCCACCAACAAGGATTTGGCCACTCTGGTAAAGAGTGGGGGATTCCGCGAGGACCTTTTCTATCGCCTGAACGTACTGCCCATTCGTATTCCTCCCCTGCGAGAACGGGTCGATGATATCGGCGTCCTGATAGAGCATTTCCTCCGCCTTGAAAGGGTCAGGGAAGATCGGGAATATATATCGATGACTTCGGAGGCAATGGAGAAACTGATTTCTCATCACTGGCCGGGAAATGTCCGGGAGTTGGAGAATACTATCAAAAGAGCCATCGCTCTATCTCAAGACGGGCGGATCAAAACCGAGGACATTCTTTTTATCACTTCCGGGTCGGCAGCTCCGCACTCAACCAGATTGTCCCGCCCGGCCGCCCTCGAATCGGGAACCCTCCAGGAAAGCCTGAAACAGAGAGTCGAGGCCACCCTCGATGCGAACGACTGGAATTTCACCCGGACGGCCGTGGAGCTGGGCATTGGTCGAACCACGCTCTGGAGGAAGATAAGAAAGTACAATATTATCAGAGCCGACAACGTTCTTGTGGATCAAAATTGATCGTTTTCCGTATAATGAACAGGTGATGATATGCAAGAGTTGACTGCCAGTAAAGAAAATATCGGACAGACCGACCCCTTTCTGGACATTCCGCGCTCCTGCAGAACTAGAATTGCCTCGAATCTCCTTCGCTCGATGGCGGCATTATTTCGCAAGCAGAAGAATGTCTACAAACTTTTCTTTTCCATTACCAAGAAGCTGCATAAGCTCTTTTCCATTTCCACTGCTGTTCTGGTAGTCCGCTCCACCAGAGATGGCCATCTCAAGGTGATTGCCATTAAAAGGCCGACCTATTCGCGCGAGGGTCTCGCCCTGACATTGCCCGAAAAGGATTCCCTTTTTTATAGCATTCTCAGAAACCCGGCCATTTATACCGAGAATTTTTCCCCGGGATTTGACGGCAACTTCATTGAGCGGAAATTGATGCTCGATGACCGGACGAAATCTCTGGCCATTTGTCCGATAATAGCCGACGGCGTTGTGGCGGGGCTGGTTTGTTTTACCTCCCCGGCCGTTTACGCCTTTCAGTCTTTTCAGGAAGGATTTCTTGACCCGGTGCTGAAACAGTTCGGGGCGGTACTGGGAGAGGAAGAACGAAGGTTGAATCTCTAATCCATTCTTGAAGTCTTTTTCATCACCCGCACTTTCATCTTGGCGGTATTGTGCTCATCAAGAGTGCGCGAGAAAATATGCCGTCCTTCGCCGTCCGCTACGAAATAAATAAAATTGCTTTCGGTCGGGTGCAGCGCCGCTTTGATAGCCGCCAATCCGGGTGAATTGATCGGTCCGGGCGGAAGACCGACATAACTGTAAGTGTTGTATGGCGAATCAAACTTCAGGTCATAATAATTGAGCGTTCGATTCACTCCTCCCATAGCGTAGATGACTGTCGGATCGGCCTGGAGAAGCATTTTCTCTTTGAGCCGGTTGTGATAAACCGAGGATATGAGCGGCATCTCTTCCTTTAGCCCCGCCTCGGCTTCGATTATCGAGGCCAGAATAAGAAGCTCTTTGCGGGAACCGATCTGCGGCGGGAGAGAATCCAGAAGCCCGTCTGTCTTACGAGCAAACTGCGTCACCATCATATTTATGATTCCATCGATTTTGATGCCATACCAGAAAAGGTAGGTATCGGGAAAAAGGTATCCCTCCAGCCCCTCGGCATTATACTTACCTCTGGTAAACGCCGTATCGAACGCTCGGGCGACAAAGGCGGCCGAATCGATACCCAGCCCCCCTGCCAGAAGCGATGCCGTCCGGTAAACTGTGCTCCCCTCGGGAATCGTCGACCGCACAACCGCGATGTCCTGACGCTTTATTTTCATCAGAACATCATACAGCGAAACCTTGCCGGTGAAATCATAACGACCCGGAATTATCAGCTTGTCTATGCCGGTCAGAACCGCCACACCGCGGAAAAGGTACTCTCCCCTTATGATGCCGCATTTGCGCATATTGGCGGCGATGGTCGGAAAACGGTCATCATCGTCAACCATAAGGGAGCGGGTTTCGCCGGTGAAATCATAGGGAAGAAATATCTGATAAAGAATCAACCCTCCGGCCAGGACCGAAACGACAAAAACAAATCCGACAAAATTCCCGACCGATTTCAGCGGGGCGCCGGTTGCCTGAACGAGAAAACGAAACAGCCGGAATAAAAGAATCGGCAATGCCAGAAAAAGGACAATTACCGTAATCGGCCAGTAAATCAAATGCTCGTAGAAATGGAATTTAACTTTGGGCTTTTCGCTCATCGAGAAATCTCTGCAGAATTATAGCTGCGGCTATCCGATCAATTCTCCCTTTATTCCGTCCGATTTTTTTATCGTGCTGATGATATATCTCTTCCGCCTCGGCTGAGGAAAACCTCTCATCCACTTTATACACCGGGCCGGCATACCGCTTCTGGAACCTGACCAGGAAATCATCCACCATTCGGCACCTCTCCCCGGCGCTTCCGCCCGATGGCGCCAATGGGTAGCCGACCACGACTCCCACCGCTTCGAAATCATCAATATCTTCCATGATTTCGTCCAGCGCTTTATTGATTGACTTGAAGGTAATAGTCTTATAGGCCGAGGCGATCAGCCCGGTGGGGTCGGACTTGGCCAGCCCGATCCGCCGCTCACCATAATCGATACCCAGAAAAGTCAGGTTTTCCATAAAGGGGAATCTAAAGGGCCTCCATGCTCAAGTCAAACCAATTCACATTTTAGCCGACGGCTCAGGGGCCGATGCCCCCCCGGAAATAGTCTCCGGTGTCATTCTTGACTTAATATCTCAAAACCGCTATATTTTGCCGCCAAATGCGAGAGTGGCGGAATCTGGCAGACGCGCTGGACTTAGGATCCAGTCCTTAACCGGGTGGGGGTTCAAATCCCCCCTTTCGCAGAAACATTTGCAGAGGAGAATTGATTGAAATCTGTCATAAAATTGTCCGAAGGCCCGGTGCGCGAAATCGAAGTGGAGGTTCCGGCGGAAAAGGTCGATGAGGTCTTTGCGGAAATTTATCATCGCTATCGCAAGGAAGCCAAGATCCCCGGGTTCCGCCCCGGTCGGGTGCCCCTGACCATTATCAAGTCGAAATTTCATGACGCCATTTATCAGGACGTCCTGGAGGACCTGATTCGCTTTTCCTATTCGGCCGCGGTCAAAGAACAGAATCTCGATGTCATCTCGCTTCCCTCTATCCCCAAATATGAATTGGAGGAGGGGAAACCACTCACCTATACCGCCCGCGTGGAAGTAATGCCGGTTATTGAGAAGGTTGTCTATGACGGCCTTCAGTTGCCGACTATCGAGTTGACCGTTGAAGACTCCGAAGTGAATGACATGATGGAATACCTCCGGAAAAAGAATGCCGAAATCCGAAAAGTCGACCGTCCCGCCGCCGCGACCGATGTTCTGACTGTTGATCTGGTCAAGCTGGAGGACCCCGATAATATTCTAAAAGGGACCGAGTTCAAAGGGAATGAAATCGATCTTTCCAGTCCCCTGACCGTCAGGGAATTTCGTGAATTGCTGCCGGGGATGAAACCGGGCGAAGAAAAAGAGATCGCGGTCAATTACCCGGCTGATTACTCTGATGAACGGTTTGTCGGCAAAACCCTCAAATACATCTGCCGGTTGAACGAAATCAAAGAGGTGATTCTCCCGGAGATAACCGATGCCTTTGCCAAACAGATCGGCGGTGTCGAGACTATGCTGGAATTGCGGCTCAAAATGCGGGAAGATTTAAAGAAGCAGAAAGAAGCCGACCAAAATCGCTGGAAAAGAAACGAAATTGTCCGCCAGATAGTCGATAAAAATGAGATGACGATACCGAAAGCCATGATTGACGATTACCTGGAACGAGTGGTCAAGGATCAAGAAGAGAACTATCGCAAATTCGATGAAGCCAAAATCCGCGAGGAATACCGCCCGACCGCAATTCGCTTTATAACCTGGAATCTCCTTTATCATCGCCTGGCGGAGCTTGAAAAAATTGAAGTTTTGCCGATTGATACCGAAAACTGGATAAAACGGTTCGCAGAGAATTACCGCATGGAAATTGATAAAGCCAGAGAGGTTCTGGCCAAATCAAACCGCATTCCGGAAATTCGGGAATCGTTGCTGGAAGACAAGGTCTTTGACTTTTTCCTGTCAAAGGTAACCTACCTTCCGGCCGAAAAGCCGGCCGAGCAAAAGCCGAAAGAAAATGAAGAAATTTAGTTTCACGGAGGAAAGATAAATGACTCTTATACCGATGGTGGTCGAGCAGACAGGGCGCGGGGAGCGGGCCTATGATATTTACTCGCGTCTCTTGAAAGACAGAATCATATTCATCGGCTCGCCGATCGATGACCATATCGCCAATCTGGTGATCGCGCAGCTTCTCTTTCTCGATGCCGAGGATGCGGAGAAGGATGTCTTTTTGTATATTAATTCCCCCGGCGGTTCGGTCACGGCGGGTTTGGCCATTTATGATACCATGCAGTTCATCAAACCGGATGTTGCCACCACCTGTATGGGGTTGGCGGCCTCGATGGGCGCGTTCCTTCTGGCTGCGGGCACCAAAGGTAAACGGGCCGCTCTGCCCAATTCCCGTATCATGATTCATCAACCGATGGCCGGCGCCCAGGGTCAGATCACCGATATTGAAATCATGACCAAGGAATTCTCTAATACCAAGAAGCGCTTGAACGAGCTTCTGGTGGGGCATACGGGCCAGCCGCTTGAGAAAATCGAGAAGGATACCGACCGGAATTTCTTTATGTCGGCCCAGGAAGCGGTCGATTACGGACTGATCGATAAAATTTATGAGTACAAAAAGAAAGAGAAAAAATAAAGGAATATTGGATTGACCAAAAAAGATAGAAGCGGCTCGTCAGGGGATGACGAGGGGGCATACGGTTCGCATCATCGCTGTAATTTCTGCGGCAAAACGGCCTCCAAGGTCAAACGCCTCTTTGCCGGGTACGAGGCGTTCATCTGCAATGATTGTGTCAGTCTCTGCCACGACATTCTCATCTCCTCGCCGGAAATGGGCGATGAGACCGAAACTCTCGAGCTTCCCCGCCCGGCCGAAATAAAGGCCTTCCTTGACCAGTACGTAATCGGGCAGGAGGAAACCAAGAAAACAGTCGCGGTGGCGGTCTATAATCATTACAAGCGGATCAATGCCTTGGCCGATGCCCGCCGCAATAAAGGCAAAGAGCAATCCGATATCGAACTGGAAAAATCGAATATACTTTTGATCGGCCCGACCGGTACCGGCAAGACCCTTATCGCACGCACCCTGGCCAAGTACCTTAAAGTCCCCTTCAGCATCGCCGATGCCACGGTCCTGACTGAAGCCGGATATGTCGGCGAGGATGTCGAAAATATTCTGGTGCGGCTCTATCAGGCCTCCAATTATAATCAGGCCCGTACCGAGCGGGGGATTATCTATATCGATGAGATCGACAAAATCGCCCGCACCTCGGGCAATCCCTCTATCACCCGTGATGTCTCCGGCGAGGGTGTCCAGCAGGGGTTGTTGAAAATCCTTGAGGGTACCGTCTCCAATATTCCCCCCAAAGGGGGACGGAAACACCCGGAGCAGGCCTTTGTACCTATCGATACCACCAATATACTTTTTATCTGCGGCGGCGCGTTTGAAGGTCTCGAGAAGACGGTTGCGCGCCGTATCGGGCAGAAGCAGATGGGCTTTGATGCCAAAAATATCGATATCAACCATAAATCGGCTGAGATTCTTGATTATGTCGAGCCGTCGGACCTGCTCGAATACGGGTTGATACCGGAGTTGATCGGAAGATTGCCGGTAGTGGCGCCGCTACGCCCTCTTGACCGTAACGCCCTGTTCACAATTCTGACCGAGCCGAAAAACGCTCTTACCCGTCAGTACGCCCGCCTGTTTGAAATGGAGGGAATCAAACTGACTTTCACGACCGAGGCGCTCTGGGAGGCGGTCGCCATTGCCGAGAAAAAGCGCACCGGTGCGCGCGCTCTCCGCGCCATTTTCGAGAAGGCGATGCTCGATTTGATGTTCGAGATACCCTCCATAGATGATATTGAGGAGGTCGTGATTACTCCCGAGGTTGTTACCCATAAAGGGAAACCGAAAATAATCCGCAAAGCGCAAAAGCAAACCGCGTAGGGTATAATATCCCATATTACTTGTCGGGGTCGACTGGTGTCGACCCTCTGCTTTTGTAGAGGCGACCTTCGCGGTCGCCCCTTTTGATGTACCCCGCCACTGCCTGAATGTCATTCTGGCGAAAGCCAGAATCCATGGGTGGGGTGGGCGTAAACGCCCTGGCATTTGGTGTTGTCTCTGTTCTTGCGCGAGGCCAGCCGAGCGTGTGAACGGACACTTTTCCACATATGGCGACATACGGGCAGCAGCGAATTGCGCGCATACCCCCCGGGGAAATGTGGATCAGGCGCAACCGGCCGCGCACACAGCAACAAACTGCATTTTGCTTGCAGAAATGTAAGCAGCAGCTATTCTATCAATGGAGGAAGGCCTGAAACACCGTTGAAGTTGCATCAATTTTGTGATTGAGCAACCGTATCAAATATGAGTACTTGACAGCCCAACAGAAACCTATATATTTTATATTAGGAATGAGAGTGCACTAGCAATAATTAAGAGATCGTCCAATATTTGATTTTTGATGGAAAGGAAATCATTATGAATTTCATAATGGTAATATCTAGCGTGACCTCAACATTGGCAGCCATAGGCATGTTTTGGGTGTCATGGAGAATTTATCGTTTGAGTTGTAAAATCAACTCGCAGGGTAACGAACGAGAGCACCGTCAGGAAAATAAGGAACAGGAGTTCAGGGCTCAATTGTCAGATTTATATCAGGCAATTGTCATTTCCCATTTGTGCAGCGGCAACTCCCTTCTTGACATAAATATTGATAAGTTTAGAGAGCTATATCACGGGAATACCCCAATATTGTGAGATATTATCGGATCTTGCACCTATGCACTAGAGCAGGATATGAACCATGTGCGCATGCCCTAGTGAATGCGGCACAGTGTGAGAATTACGAGGCCTTCGATCTATTCAACTGACCAGAGGGATATCGGTTTTTCTATATACGGCGACATGCCGGGTGCAATAATTTGGGCGCGTTACCGACCTCCCGGGAGATGTGGACTGGCCGCGGCGGGCCGCGCATAGTATAGATCGCTCATTTTCTTTTCGTTTTCTTTACAATTCGTTCCTTGAATTCATTATAGCGATCTGTCAGGTCATAAATATACTCAATGATGGCATAAACGAAGGATTGCAAATCCTCTGCGTCTTCTCTAGAAATAGAGTCATCCGTTGGATGAGCTGCAATGTTGCGGAACGCGTGCAGTTGCTGGCTCCAATCATAAAGGCGTTCATCAATAAGTCCATTGTCCTTCAATTTGCGAATTCCCTCGCCAAGCATAATAGGTTTTGTGGGCATTGCACTTAAAGATGCTGTCTGCGGCGGAGAGGAAGATGGTACCAGCAAATCTCGACAAACAGCCTCAAGTGCGCGACCAAGCATCACGCAGGCCGCAAGATTGGCATTGGCTTGCAATGACTTGTCTGCTTCTGCAATCGAGACGCGCACAGCATTTGGTATGCGGTAGCTCAGGAAAGTTTTCGGGGGTTTGGGATGTATCCTGACGATGTCTGACCATCTATCCTTATGGGAATCAAATCCCTCAAACTCTAGTTGGTGCGATTCGCCAGCAAGCAGAGAATTGCAACTGGGACACTCCCCGATAAAAAGAGCGATACCATATGGCTCGCCTGCAGCGTCGTTATATCCAGATTCCATTGCTCGACCACGCTCAATCGCAGCAACTTTTGCTTTGCACCAAGGACAGTCAATTATGAAAGTTTTTATAGTAGGAGTTGTCATTCCACATCTCTCTTTTAGTACACGCTAACCGGCGTCCACCCATACGATACCAATAAATTCCGCGGCACCTATGCATTATTACCGATGCTTTATTTCTAATAACCTGCCAATCTCTATCTTAATATTATTGGATTCAGCGGCAATGTCAAGTCTCTATTTTGCAAACCTGATCGGGCGGCCGACATAGTGATGTGCTTAATTATGCAGGTCACTGGCAGTGCGGGGCCGGGCCTCCCTTATATAGATAACTTATCAGATAGGTAATATCCTGAATGTTAACTATTCCGGAATTGTTAACATCGCCAACTTTCCAAACCGGCACCGGCGCCGGGCCGCCTTTATACAGATAACTGATGAGATAAGTGATATCCTGTATGTTCACTACGCCGCTGTTGTTGACATCACCGCAAAGATACGGGCAGGCATCGCCGATTCCATCATGGTCGCTGTCGGCTTGATCCGGGTTGGATACGGTCGGGCAGTTATCGCATAAATCGCCGACAAGGTCGCCGTCAACATCCGCCTGATTGGAATTGGATGTGAACGGGCAATTGTCGTTGGCGTTGAGCACGCCATCAATATCAAAATCGTAACTATCGCACTCATCGGGAACGCCGTTGTGATTCTCGTCAAGTGATGATGCTTCCGCAATGTCGCAAGCATCCAGCCCTCCGTTGCCGTTGCAATCATGGGGCGAGGAGGGGCGGAACGCGATTCCGGTCGGATTGACCAGACCGTTATTGGCCCCCCGGACATAGCGCATATAGTACCGTCCCACCGGCATATATTGAAGGACAACGACATACCCCAATCCGGCCGAGACGGCATTATTGGAAACAAAAACATTACCGTTGGGACCGATACATATTCCCCACGGCGAGACCGGATCGCCGGAGTCATTAAAAATCTTTGCAAAAGCGCCGGTAGTCCGATTATACTCCAGAATGCGGTCGTTGCCGTTACTCGCAACCAGAAGATTGCCGCCCGGGAAGAACGCCAGCCCCCTCGGGGCGCTGAGCGCGCCGCTTCCGGCGGTGATAAAAGTCCTGACAAAAGCACCGGTGGTGCCGGAATATTCAAGTATTCGGTTATCGGAACTGGCCACAAAGAGATTGCCGCCCGGTCCGAAGGTTAAGCCGTACGGCTGCACCAGACCGCCGGCGCCCGCCGCGATAAAGGTTCCGATAAGAGCCCCGGTTGTACCGTTGTACTGAATAACACGGGAATCTCCATTACTGGCCACAAAAAGATTGCCGTTCGGCCCGAAAACCAATCCCGTCGGATTCATCAGCCCACCGCTACCGGCAGTTACAAAGGTCGCGGTTGTATTGCTATCGACATTCACCCGCACAATCCGATTGTCGTCAAAACTGGAAACATATAGCCGGCGATCCGGCCCAAAAACAAGGTCGTGCGGATTGGAGACAGCTCCCACGGCAACATTACGAATGGGATAACCGCTCGCCCGGTGAAATTCGTGCACCAGATCACTCTGATCGGCGACAAAGAGATTATGCTGCCGATCCATGTCTATCCAGTCGGTGACGCCGTCATTGTCACAGTCCTGACAAATATCGGGAATGTTGTTCCGGTCGAAATCTTCTTGGGCACCCGAGGCAATCTCGATAAAATCGGGAACACTGTTATTGTCGCAATCGGGGTCGCACTGGTCGGGGACATTATTGCCGTTGTTGTCGTCTGCCAGACCCTGAGCGGTCTCGTAGCTGTCTGGTATGCCGTTGGTGTTGCAGTCTGTCTGACATCCATCGGGAACGCCATTGCCGTCAATATCAGGCATGCCGTTGATAATATCGGTCGGGTCGAGGATCAGATTCCCGTTGCAGTCCTGACATTCATCGGGAATGCCATCGCTGTTGATATCGAGACTCTCGCCAAGGGAAATGTCGATAGCATCATCGATATTATTGCCGTTGCAATCGTACGGCATGCAGGCGCCGGCATCGAAATCGGCCTCGATTACCTCCTCAACGCGACGGTGCATGATCAAATCAATATTGGTCTGGAAACCGGCCCAGGTATGGCAGTAACTCATGATAGTCCCGCGCGAGGGGTAACCATAATAGCAGCTGTCGATGCGCGGGTAATAATCATGGGTGTGCCAGGAGCCACAGCCATGCCCCATTTCGTGCGCGGTGCATTCCACATCCCAGTTGCCCAGATTTGGGGCGCCGAAAGGATTGGGAAAACTGCCGTTAAAGAATCCGACAATGCCATAGGTGGCCGAGCCGCTGCAGGTACCGCCCACATAAGATAGGCCGCCATAACTGAGATCGCGGCGGCCGCTGAACATGTAAACGAAATTGTACTGCGAGGGATCCTCATTGACAATCCAGTAGTCTTGGAACCCGCCAAGGTCATCGGCGCCGAATGGTTCCGCACCGGCCGGCCAGACCCGGACAAAATTCAAAAGCAGTTTCAGATCCAGGTCGCGCATGTAAATGTCATTGACCGCACCTATAACCATCAGCATATAGCTCTGCGCGGCGGTCACATCGCCGAATATATCATAATACTTCTTATCGCTGTCGACCGCCATATTGGCCAGACGGCGTCCCCGATCAATCTGCTGTAACGCCTTCATCGCGGGCGGCATAATCGGATTTGAGGGCGATTTGACACCGCAGAAATCGACTCCGGAGGGAAGATCGCCAGAAGAAACTTTTCGGCTGATCATCATTTTTCCATTCCATCCTTTCACCGCCTCCTGCGGTGTCTGCGACAGATAATAAATCTCCCCGTTGTCCATCTGAACATAACCACTCCCCATGCCCCGATTGCTGAAAGCCAGATAGGCATAACTTGTTTCATCCCCCGCGATTTTTCCCCGAAACATGATCACTTCCGGCGCAAGTGTTGCGACACTGCCGCCGGGGCCGCCGATCAGAAACCTCGTGTCGGGAGTGGTGATTTGAAAAGGAGTCAGGTCCAGATCCAGTATTTCGCCGGTGGGAAGCGGAAACTGCACTATCCGGCCGCCGGTTCCGGATTTGAGAGCATCATAACCGGTCTGCTCCGCTCCGACAATAATTACTTCCTCCGCCATATCTGTTTCCAGGATATTCAGCGGCCGCAGGGGGGTCTGGTCGATGGAGGCCATAGATAATGACGGAAAAGCCAAAAGGAAAAGCACTGTTGCGGCAAGCAGAAAACTTAAACTTATCTTGGAGTGATTGCAAAAGTTATGAAAGGACATGACAGGGACCTCCTCAAGGTTCATAAGACGATGGTGTAATGGACAAGTATATTGTCGTAACGGCTGAAGAGTTTCTTTATGATTCAATATAACAAAATTCCCCTACCTGTCAAGCGACATCTGCTTATGACTCCGGCATTCATGCGATGAAAGCAAAAAGAATAGAGGGATAGGCATCTTGCCTATCCCTCAAAATAGAATTGAATCCTCTTAAAAGCAGATAGGGGCCAGCCCCCCTTTATAAAGGTAATTAATCAGATAAGTGATATCCTGAATATTGAGATTGCCGGAATGGTTCACATCGGCCGCCTGCCAGACCGGCACCGGCGCCGGGCCGCCCTTATACAAGTAATTTATCAGGTAGGTGATATCCTGTATGTTGACAAGGCCGTTGTTATTGATATCACCGCAGATGAATTCGAAGGCATCACCGATACCATCGGCATCGGAATCATGCTGATCCGGATTGGATACCGTGGGACAGTTATCGGTCAGATCAGGGATTCCGTCATTATCATCATCCGGGTCGCAGGCATCCCCCAGACCGTCATGGTCATTATCGGCCTGATTGGGATTAGCCATAGCCGGGCAGTTGTCGCAGGCATTGCCGATACCGTCAACATCAGTATCCATCTGATCAGGATTGGGTAGGGCGGGACAATTATCGAGATTGCCGCATATCCCATCATGGTCGATATCATTGCTGGAATCAAGAGGACAGGGATCACAGGAATCGCCCAAACCGTCAAGATCGCTATCGGTCTGCGCGGGATTGGCGGTATTGGGACAATTGTCACAGACATTACCAACGGCATCACCGTCACCGTCCTCCTGTCCGGGATTCGATACCGAGGGGCAATTGTCGCAGAAATCGGGCAGACCATCGGCATCAGAATCAAGAGGAATCGGCGAGGCAAAGCGAAGACGGGTGTCGGCGCCATTCTTGTACTCCCAGCCGATACTTGTACCCCCGTCAGCGATCGCGGCGCTACGATATTCGCTGACCGCATCGCCGCCTGTGGCGGATACCACCGAAGGACTGCTCCAATCGGCGCCGCCATTGCAGGTGAAAGAGTTGAAAAGAGTGTCGCTCCTCACAAAAGTAACCACGAATTTGTTCCCGGCGATATGGGAAACTCTGGGATGCTCCTCGGAATTGGCCGTTCCGGCGATAATAACAGGATTGGAGAGATGATTGATGTCGCCATCGGAAGTATGCCAGCAGACCACATCTTTATCGGTTGAATCCGGTAACGCAAAAGCATTTGCCACAACCAGCAGATGACCATTATCGACGGCAACATCCGGATAAGCAATCTGTATGGTGGAATCGGTATAAGCTTTGGCCAGCGCGGCGCCGGGAGCATCCCAGTCGCCGAAATTATCCTGGCGGATAAAAAGCTGCCACTGCATTTTGCCCGGATGATAGCGGTCGTACACCGCATACGCTTTTTGTGTTACATGATCGATAGTGGCGGAGGTCGAACGGCAGCCGTCAAGACTGTCATACCAGTCGATCATGGTTAAGCCGGTGCCGTCAAGCTGGAAGAAAATGGCGGGGGCATCGGTCATGTTGGAGTTGGTATAAGTGCGACTTATTACTATCGATTGAAATCCCCAGTTCCAAGATCCCCGGCTGCTGTCGCAGGAGATATCATTCATTTTCATATGGTGCCAGCCAAGGTCGTTGAAATCGGCCCAGCGTCCCGCCCAGGTAGAAATGTTAGTGGGATCGCCGAATTCCAAAAGGATAATGGCTCCCCCGTTAAGAAAAGAAGCAGGAGTTACAATGGTGCCGAAAAATCTCGTGGTATCACCCCAGTATTCGGTTGAGGGGTAAGAGGCATTGGCGATATCCCAGGCGCAACAGCCGCTCCAGGTGGCGCCGCCATCGGAAGATGTATTCCAATATACGAGCCAATTGGGTGAAACGCCGTCATGATACTCGTAGGCGCGAAATAGCAGCCCCGTGGGAGCTTTTGCCAGACCCGGATGCAGCATGGAAACAACGGCATTGGAATTCGAACCGGTCACATTGGAGACGGTTCCCTTTTCGCTTTTGAGCGCAGCAAAGGGAAAATCGGCGCGAGTGCTTTTTACCGCAAGATGCTGTCGCGGCGCAGCTATCAGCGTTGAGTTCATGCTGCTGCCGTGATAATCATCTGATTTGGCTACTGCCCCGTTATTAGTCGTAAGGGTCATTACTATTAAGAGAAGCAATATCTGTCGGCTTATTCTGATGGTTCGCATACTCTTCATCCCATTTCATTAGCGGTGAATTAATATTCGAAGATAATTACGATAGCATTTCCGATATTATAAAGGTCTTCCGTTCACGGCATCAATGCGATAAGAACCGTGACTGTCGGCAACTGCAGCCATAACAGTCTTCATATCCGTATTCTTTAATATAAACAATTTCCGCCCCTTTCAGCAAATCAAATTTTTGTCACCCCAGCCAGGACAATATCATTTTTAGCCGGATTCGAACTGATTCCGGCCAGTGAATGTCATCTCACGAACCCAATTGTTAAGGGGGCCTCAGATCACTGTGCCTTTTTCATTGAGTTGAACGTCTAGTTCCCGAAAAAAAAGGAATCCTCTTGCCTATCGGTTTGTCACGGGGCGGTCGGAGCCGAAGCCCAGTATCAGGTTGACCATCGAGAGAAGGTTCCCCGATTTATTCCCTTCAAAATCACGCCCGAAAGTAAACGACAGCGTTTTATTCCTGGCAATGGCATAGTCGAACAGGAAAGCGAGGCGCCATTGTTCTTTATCCACAGGATGCTTGTGGTATTTCCGATAGACACTCTCGGCGGCAATTGAAAATTGCCGCCACCCGCTCAGGTTGAACCGGCCGCCCAGATCGAACGAGGACTCATCGGGCTTATTCTGATTGCCCAGAAGCCGCACCAGCCAGATGGCAGAGAGATTTCCCAATTCATATCCGCCCGTGAGCCAGGCGCCGTACCGGCTTAAATCCCCTTTGTCGAACTGCCGCTGAGGAAAATCGACCACCAGCCCGGCGGCGCAATCCAGTTTCCAACCGATCCGCCTGAGTTTCATACCTGAAATTGTTTCCCGAACTCTCTCGATATCAGATTCTTTATTGGCGCGAAATTCTCTTTCCAGTTCATTCTTAATTGCCTCTCGCCGCAGGCCGATTGATTTCTCTACCCATGTTTGCTGCTCTGCACCGGCGGTCATCATTAAACCCTTCAGTGCCAGTAAAACGGGGTCTCCATCCGACCGCTCGCGCAAGACACTGTCGAAATCCTTCGCGAGTGTATCAAGATATTTGTAAAGCGTGTCCAACCTGTCAGCATAGCCCTCAAACCCCTTGTCAATCTCCCCCCTGAGTATCGAAAAGCGGAGGCCGAATCCCAGTGAAGTCGAATTGGTATCCGGTGAGGTCTCGGCTCGGGAGGATGTCGCTATCGAGAAAGATAAAGTCTGAAGGAAATTGGCTCCAAGATTATTCGACTCAAATTCCGAATAAGTGATTTTCCTCCCGAAAAATAACCAATAGGGAGCAAATTCCACCGCCATGTCTTCCGGCAAGACATTTAAGTTGTCGATTCGATTTAGTATGGTCAGGGCCAGATCGGTGGGATTTCCGGGATGCTCTATCGATGACGGTGCTGTACCCAGAAGCACCAGCCCCGGAGCGGTGGGTGCCGTCATCAGATCGAGCGGCTCATTGTGATTAACCTGAGCGGAATCGGCCGCAATTGCCGCGGTCATAGGAATCGGCATCAAACCCAAAAAGATCATGGCAGTGATTAACATGATGCGCGAGGGCAGTCCTCGCAACTGGAGACAATTATGCCTGTGATATCCCATACAACTCTCCTTTCATTTTTCCCTTAAATGATGAAGTCGAAGGCGGCCGTATAGAAAACCACATCACCCTCGCTTGCTACAGTTTCTTGCAGAGTTTGCTTGAATGGTGTCACTCCCCCGGTCAATTCATAGGTCACGCTGGTTTCGTTAGTGATTGTCTGAATATCGGCCACAACCGTAGTGCAATAAAGGGTCTTTCCATTAAGTTCCTGGCCGGTACCGGGCAGCGTCATATTAAATGTGTCCTTTTGCCCGGCCACCAGTTGGTCGGCGCCGAGATGAACATAGGTCGTCCCCACCTGCCCGTTTCCGATCGTTATGGACAGGTTGATGCGATCCGCATTGCGGATCCTGTAGAATTTGCTCAAAGAAGTACTCATGATTTTCCTCCTGCATACTTCCTCCGGAATCGACCGCTTGCCGAGTCCGGAAATTTAGATAATACTCGCCCTGTGAAAGTCACACCTTCCGGCCTGTCCGGCCAACGGTCGCCGGAAGAGCCCAAGACCCTGAGGTCTATCATTTTTAAAAATCCTACTTTGATGATTATTCCGGAGGTAATAATGGATAATTTTCAAGCAAAATCAAGGAATAATTTCCCCGGAAATTGAAACATGTAAGTAAATGGGCGGCCTCATCTTTCAGGGGGCCGCCCAAAATATGGGAAAAATCTATTGTGAAACCGGGGTCAGGAGGAAGAAAGCACCGGTGTCTGAGACTCGGTTCCGACCATCGATTCAAGCCGTCGCTTCTCGAGATATATTTTCTCGAGTGAGAAATAGAGTTCCGCCAGTTTCTCATTGGCTTCAGTCAGGATTTCCAGAATATCTCCAATATCAAGCTCGAGATACTCGGCCATTTTAATCGATTCCAGAATGGAATTCTTTCTTATCAGGTTGGCCGCTTCGCTTTCAAGATTGAGCCGACGGCAGGTCTCATGAACGAAATTGACATTTTCCTCAAGATTCGGGAAATATTCATCAAACGGCCCCATCGAAAGGCGGTCGGCCAGAGCGACAATATCATTCAGAATATTCTCATCGCCGAACACCGGCGCCGAATCCGCGAAGTGATGATTCCGAACGATATACTCTAGCGGGGTGGGAAGTTTCCAATTATTCAACATCTCCGCTCCCACAGATTCGTGAGTCACCCCCAGAATCTCCTTTTCAGCCCGCGAAAGTCCCCCCTTTTCCTCTTTCATTCCGGCTATGACCTCGAGATACTTCTCCCGGTAATGGAGGAGCAGAATGACAATACCGATATCATGCAGGATACCGGCCACAAAGGCTTCTTCCGGATCGCGATAATTTATCTGCGTGGCGATGCTCCGGGCGTTGCTGGCGGTTTCAATCAAGTGACGCCAGATCCTTTTGACATTGCATTTCTGCAACAGCTCTTTATCGGTCACCATTCCAAAAACGGAACTGCTCAGGGTCAGGACCTTAACGCTGTTGAGTCCCATGACCATGACCGCCTCGCTTACCCTGGTCACTTTGCGGCGGCGGCCGAATTGGGCCGAGTTAACCAGACGAAGAATACGGGAGGTAAGGGAAATATCCCGGGAGATGAGTCCGGCGATCTCATCGGCCCCGGCGCGGGGATCGTTGAGCGCTTTCAGAACCGCCGCCAGAGTCTGGGGCAGGCTGCCTATTTCAGAAATTCCTGAAATAATATCCTTGGGTGTCGGGGATACCATTTGCATTCCTTTCGATGATTACTCTTGATAGTAATTCTATCGGAAAATGATGTTTTCCGCTTAGTACTTTGTTAGGTCAGAGAATGGCGTCGCCCCCATACATGACGCGAAAACTATCCCACTACTTTCAATTTGGCGTATTTGGCCATGATTTTTTTCACCCCCACGCCGGTAAAATAAACTTCCAGGCGAAGCCCCTCGCCGGAACCCTCGGCCCGAATTACTTTCCCTCGCCCGAAAGTCGGATGCTGGACAATCCGACCGGCCCTGAGAACTTCCTCTTCCTCATATTCGTACCGCGGCTCCGATGACTGGCCGGTTTCCTTCTTTAGAATCGAGCCGACCGGGCGGACGGTGCCGTATTCATTCCGGTGATGACTTCGCCGATCAACGACCTCAAGCAGGGCCGGCGGCAGTTCCTTGATAAATCGTGAGGGGATTGATTCCATCTCGCCGAAGCGATTTCGGGCGGTGGCCATCGAAATAAAGAGATTCTTCCGGGCGCGGGTGGCGCCGACATAAAACAGTCGCCTTTCCTCTTCCAGCTCCATCGGATTCTCGATCGCCCGTCCCAGCGGAAAAAGCCCTTCCTCAAGCCCCACCAGAAAGACCGCATCATACTCCAGCCCTTTGGCCGAGTGAAGCGTCATCAGGGTCAGTTTGTCCTCAATTTCGCGATATGCGTCGATATCGGTGTAGAGCGAGATTTCGGCCAGGAAATTTTCCAGATTCGGTTCCTCATTGGCCGCCGCAAATTCTCCCGCGGCGGCGATGAACTCCTCAATGTTCTCGACCCGGGTTTCACCGAGAATGGGGTCTTCGGAAAGGAAATGCTCGATCAGGTGCAACTCATCCACCAGTTCCTGAGAAAGAGTGGCGATATTGTAAGTCTTTTTCTTTTCCATAAACGGTTGCATGAAGTCAAGAAACCGCTTGATAAGCTTACAGGGGCGTTCACCCAGTTCGTCGCATTTTTCGATTTCGAAGCAGGCCTGATAAAATGACTCCTGTCTGTCGCCGGCGAATTTGGCCAGTTTTCCCACGGAGGTTTCGCCGATACCGCGCGGGGGAAAATTTATTATCCGTTGAAACGAAATGTCATCTCTGGGATTGGCCAGAAGTTTCAAATAGGCCACCAGGTCCTTTATTTCCTTGCGCTGATAGAAGGAAATCCCGCCAATAATCTGATATGGGAGATTCCGCCGCCGCAGCACTTCCTCAAAGGCGCGCGACTGGGCATTGGTACGATAGAGAATGACCGTCTCTTTAAGCGAGGATTTCTCCCGATTCTTTTCAATCTCATCAATAACCGCGGCGGCCTCATCAAGAGCGGAATCGGTCAGGAAAAGCCTGAGCGGGTCGCCGCTCTTGGTTTCGGTCCAGAGCGTTTTCCCCTTGCGGGTGACATTATTGGCGATAACCGAGGAGGCGGCCTGAAGGATTACCTCGGTGGAACGATAGTTCTGTTCCATTTTGATTACCTTCGCCCCGGGGAAATCCTCTTCGAAATTGAGAATATTGCTGATATCGGCGCCGCGCCAGCCGTAAATCGACTGATCCTCATCCCCCACCACGCAGATATTCCGGTGCGGCCCAATCAGAAACTTCAGAAGCTTGTATTGGCTGTGATTGGTATCCTGATATTCATCAACCAGGATATATTTGAACCGCTCCTGATATTTATTCCTTATCTCTTCTTTTCCTTCCAGAAGCTGCACGGTGCGCATAATCAGGTCATCAAAATCAAAAGCTCCGCACTCCTTAAGCCGCCGCTCATAAAGAGTATAGATTTCGGCCGTTCGCTTCTCAAAATACCCGATGGCTTTCTGCTCAAAAACGGCGGCGCCCTCCATCCGATTCTTAGCCGCCGAAATCTTACGCCGGAGCGAGGCCGGCGTAAACTGGGTTCGGGAAAGGCCGACCTGGTCGACACAGTTGCGAATCATCGCCACTGCGTCATCCTCATCGAAAATCGTGAAATTCGATGGGTACCCGATCGCCTCGGATTCCTTGCGAAGCAGGCGCGCACAGAAAGAGTGGAAAGTGGAAACTGTTAAAGAGAAAATATCGTGGCCGAAAAGAGCGGTAATCCGCTCCTTCATCTCATTGGCCGCCTTATTGGTGAATGTCACCGCCAGAATATTATACGGCTCAGCCAGCCTCTGCGCCAGAATATAGGCCACCCGGCTGGTTAACACTCGCGTTTTCCCCGAGCCGGCCCCGGCGATAATCAAAAGCGGCCCCTCCGTGGTGATTACCGCCTCTTTTTGAACCGGGTTTAACTTTCGCAGTATCTGATCCATACCATTATCATAAAAGGGACTGGAATATAACGATATCATTTTTTTTGGCAAGAGATAACGACAGTAACTTGAATTATTGAGGTTTTGGGTGTATTCTTATAATGTATGCCGAACGCGCGGAACCTCAGTTACCTAATTCTTTTTTTTATGATAGCCCTATTTGTGGCGCATGCTCTATCCCTCTCGTTCACCCAGGATGATGCTTTCATATCATACCGCTATGTAAAAAATTTCCTGGCCGGGGAAGGACTGGTGTTCAATCCCGGCGAACAGGTTGAAGGATATACCAACTTCTTCTTTATAATATTGATGATCCTCTGTGGCCGTTTTGGTCTTGATTATATCCTCATGTCAAAAATCATCGGCATCGCTTCCGGCGCGTTGATTATGCTTCTCTCTTTCCTCTGGTTTATGAGAGATTCAGAGGAGGAGTCGGCCAATATTCTTGCTCTCGGGGCTCCTTTGCTTCTTCTGACCAACGGGGCCTTCGCCTATTGGTCAATTTCCGGCTTGGAAACGGTCTTTTTCGCCGCACTTGTCTTTTGGGGACTTTATCTCGCCGCCGAAAGGAATATCCTATTCGTCCCGGTTATGGCGGTCGCCACCCTGACCCGTCCGGAGGGCGGGCTGGTCTTCGTCCTCATTATTATCTATTCGATATTCATAAAGGCTGCGCGACGGCCGGAAATTGTCAGGACAATCCTTTTCTACGGATTGCTGGTGCTTCCTCAGATAATTTTTCGCCTGTATTATTATCACGACCTTCTCCCCAATCCTTTCTATGCCAAAACCGGTTTGTCGGCGGAATATTTCGTCGCGGGAGTCGGATATGCCTGGTTGTTCCTCCAGCAGTACGGACTCTATGGTTTGCTACTCTTGTTGCCTATCGCGGGGTTCAAACTTCTCAACCCCGCGGCGCGTCTGCTTGTGTGGGTCAGTTTCCTATACGCTGTATACATTCTCATGGTGGGAGGTGATGTTCTTCACGGCCACCGCTTCTTTATTGTTCTCCTGGCACCGTTCTACCTTCTTTTCACAACCTCATTGTATGCGTTTGCCGACAGAATACTGAAACTTAGAAAAAAACCTGCTATGATCGCAAATTATGCGATATTGATCATAATCGGCGTTATGACATTTCTTATCCCGAGGGAACGTCTTCTGGTTATTCGCAGCGCCGAGCGGGGGCTGGTGGACAACATGCAGAAGGAGGCCAATATCATCCACGCTGCCCGGCCGGGACGCTTCACCGTCGCCTGTACGACTATCGGTGCTTTCAGCTACTATTGCGATGCCATAATCATCGATATGCTGGGGTTGACCGACCGTACTATCGCCCATAATCCCCGCCCTCTTCCGGGAATACAATCGGGCTGGAAGGAGCGAAATTATAATATCGCTTATCTCCTGGAGCGCAATCCCGACCTGATACTCTTTTCGACCGGAACCAAGCCATCGGCACCGGCCGAAAAGGCCCTTTTTCTATCCTCGAAATTTCGCAACGGATATTACCCGGTTTTTTTCCAAGCCGGGAGATTTAGCGCTATTTATCGGGCAAAGGGGACTTTTACCGGGCCGGACGAATATTTCATAAATTCCGAATTTATCGACGATTATATTCAGGCCATTACTTACCACCACAACAAGCAATACGCCCCGGCATTTGAGTATTGCCGGATATGTCTGCAGAAAGCCCCCGCTGATTTCTATATACCACTGGAAATTATGGGTGATATCAGGATGAGAGAGAAAAACTTCGACGAGGGTGTGCCTCTGATGGAACAGGCGGCTGAACTCTCTGGTGGGTATGCCCTCCCGGCCTGTTTCCGACTGGCAGCCTATTACCGAGCCATTGGCGACACTGCCCGCGCCAACTTCTATGCGGAGAAATTTAAGAAATACAACCGCTTTGACTGAGCCACCGGGCGCATATCAAGCTGATTAAAATTAAGGCGACCCTTCCTGGTAGAAGGTCGCCTTAAAATTATCGTCTATTATCCGAAATTGGCGTTAAGCCAAATCAGCTCCAAACTTTTTTATCGCCTCATCGACCGTATCGGAAGTATCAAAAATGGTCGTCAACCGGGTTATGGTCAAAAGTGACTGAATTGTTTTAGTGACACCGGCCAGTTTTAATTCGCCGCCGTTGTTTTTCAGAGTTGTCAGAGCTGAAATGAGCATTCCCAGGCCGATCGAACTCATCCATTCCACACCACCCAGATCAATAACCACTTTTTTCTTGCCGGCGTTGACAAATTCATGGAGCTTGCCATGGAACATAGTTGCATCGGGGCCACCCATCACTTTCCCCTCCAGATGAATAACCGCCACATTCCCTTTGACTTCATCGGTAATCTTCATATTATTTCTCCAAGCTAAGAAAGCTTCCCTGGTTTTCGTTTTATGTCAATTAAATACGGCCTCTCCCGGCCGAAATTTCAGTCCATTTTACCAAAATTGACCATAAAAATCAAGCACTTTTTCGAAATGCCAAAAACGGGGCACAAAATCGATTTTGCCGCGCAAGGGGACAAAATGCCCATCTGCCTTTACATCGCCTGCATAGATGGAAGGTTTATGAAATTTTCTTGGAAATCCTATGCTTGTTTCATTTTCTGATTAGGCATGGGGTCCTTTGTTGCAAAGCAGGCGGTAATATTGGAATCACGGCAACTGTGTCAGTTATGCAATCTTGCTTTACGAGAAAAGTTATCGGAATACTGCGGGGCTTCAACCCATGACGCGGAAGAACTTCACCCGGTCTTCTTTCTTGACACTTCCGACCGGAATTGCCAGGACTTCCAATGTGACGGGATGGCTACCGCTGACCGAGATTATATCGCCCACCTTGACCAGATGGGCCGGCTTGGTGCGGCTGCCGTTAATTTTAACGAGGCCGCCATCGGTCATCTCTTTGGCCACCGTCCGGCGTTTGATTATTCCCAAATCCGAAAGATACTGATCCAGTCTCATCGCCGATCGATTATTGCAGAGGGCGGATTTCGATATAAGTCTTCTGTTTTACCTCGGCCAGCCATTTATCGACAAATTGGCCGGTCTTGGCTTGGCGCGCCATCTCTTTGACCCGATCATAGTCGGTCTCAAAGGAGAATTCACGTGGTTCCTGATGTTCCAAAAGCTTTAGAATATGGAGACCATACTGCGATTTTACCGGGCCGTAAATATCGCCGGCATTTTTCAGACTATCGAGCGCCGCGATAAATTCCGGCGGGAGGTCGGCGACAGCAAACCAACCCAGCTCCCCCCCCTGCTTGCGAGTGTCATTATCGGCCGATAACACTTTGGCCAGTTCTCTGAAATCAGTCCCCTTGCGGATTTCCGTAATCAAAGAATCAATCAGCTTATAACTCAGAAGCGAATCGGCTCCGGTCGGCTTAACCTCAAATAAAATATGCCTTAGATGAGTCTTGGCGCTCGAGATCTCCTCGCATTTGATGATATGATAACCAAACTGCGTTCTCACTGCGCCCGAAATCTCGCCCGGAACCAGATTAAAAGCCACCCGCCCGAATTCCGGAACGACATCCTCGCGCGAAATAAATCCCAGATCACCCCCTGCCACGGCCACATCCTGAGGCGAATAGGTGGCCGCCAGGGTGGCGAAATCGGCTCCGGCGGCGGCGTTTTTCCTCACCGTCTCGGCTAACTGGCGGATAGAATCTGCAGTTCCACCGGAGGGCTGAAATGTAATCAGGATATGAGCCAGTCGAATCGCCTCGGGTTGGTCGGGAATGGAATCCTTATATTTGCCGTAAAAATCGAAAACCTCCTGCCGGGAAACCGAAATTGATGATAATTTCTGGCCGATCAGTTTCTGTTTCAGAAGCTGGTTTTCGATTTCCGGCCGCAGCCTCTTTTTAAAAGTGCGCAGATTCAGCCCCTCCTTGGCCAGTTCCTCAAGAAACAGGTCCTCCGAAGAGAACTGCCCGGAGACATTCTTGATATGATCATCGAGTGTCTGCTCCACCTCTTCGGGCGTAACCTTTATCGAGGTATCCTTTTTTGCTTCAGCCAGGAAAAGGCGCTCGGAAATCATCTGATCGAGAACCTCCTGCTGGAATTTCTCCATTTCCTCCTTCGTCTGAGGCTTGAAACCCCGCTGAATCGCCGTCATCTGTATCTGGGCCGCCAGTTCGGAGGTTAGAATCGGCTCGTTGCCGATAATCGCAACGATTTTTTCAACCGGTTCTCCGGCTATCGCGGAGCCGGATGAACCAATCAGCCCAAAAATAAAAATAGCCGGCAATAGGGCACAAAATCTTTTGAGGCGGCTCAAGGGCTAACCTCTTGCGCTATCAGCCGCAGCATATTTGGTCTTATCGATGGTTTCCCGCAACTCGTCCTCATAAATCCGGATATTGACTTCCTTCTTCTGTTGCTCGACCCACTCAGCAAAAGCTTTCCTCTTCCGTCCTTTTTCCAGAGTATCCTTTATGGTCTGCTTGACCATCTGAAAATCCCGGATTTCATCAGCCATTTTGTCGGCCACATAGATAATGGAATATTTGCCCCCGCCCATTGAAATCGGCCCGGCTACATCACCAACGGGCGTATTTTGGGCCGCTTTGAACAATTCGGGGAAAAATCTTTCTTCGACATACCCCAGATCACCGCCGGAACCGCGCTTGCCGGGACGCTCCGTAAGATCATTGGCTAGGCTCTTAAACTTCTCCAGGGATGAAACCTTGCCGGCATATTGTTTGGCCGCAGTCTGATCGGAGAGCATCATCTCATAAAGATGGATTTTGGGAGGAATCTTGAATTCATCCTGATGACCATCATAATAGGTGCGCATTTCCCCTTCATCCGAAGAGCCGGCCATCAGAATGGAATCATTTTCCATCACGTCGGCCATGGTTAATTCCTTGAATTTCTTAATCTTGCGCTTGAATTCCGAGTCGTTTTCAAGCCCTGAGCGGCGTGATTCCTGGGCCAGAATTGCCTGGGCATTTACCTGAAAAATAAAACTGGCTAAAGAGTCATATTGATCAAAATTGGGGATGGGGAGTCGCGCATACTGCCTTTGCAAGGTCATGATCGTGGCCAAATATTGACCCAGCGTAATCTGGCCGCCATCCCAGGTGCCCAGAACCATTTCCTTTTCATCCCGATCAAGCTGATTGACATCAAAATCATTCTTGGGGAGAGTCTCAAGCAGCTGTGGCGGGTAAAGACTGGCCCGCCTCTGCATAAGATACTCGCAGGTGGGTATCTCGACTTTAACCGGGTACTTTTCTTTCAGCTTGTTGCGGAATTGCTCCATCAGCGTCGAGGTCTTTATGTTTTCCAGAGAGGCCCGGATGCCCGCTTTCATCTGCTCAAACCCCTGCCGCTGGTCATTCGGAACGCGATCCATCATTTTCACAATATGCCACCCGTATCGGGTCTGAAAAGGCTCCGACATCTCCCCCGGATTCAGCTTGAAAACCTGCTCCTGGAATGAGGGATCCATCCGGCCCCAGATAAAATACCCCAGGTCTCCCCGGTTGGTCCGGGCCGACGGGTCGACGGAATGATTGACCGCCATCTCCTCAAAACTGGCGCCGCCTTTCAGACTATCCATAACCATGCGGCCCATTTCCTGAGACGGAAGAAGAATATGAGAGGCCTTTAACTTATACTCCAGTTTATCATAAAAATCCTGGACTTCCTGATCCGTTATTTTAATCTTGTCGGTAATCTCCCTCTGATAAAGAATGTCAAGCAGGAATTTGTCGGTGCTGGCTAGGACAATCCGGTTGACCTCTTCGGACGCATCAATACGCTTCTTATAGGCGGCCTGAATCAGAAGCTGCTGGATAACCAAACTGTCCAGAATAGTGTGGCGGCTGTTATATTCATCCTCAAAGCTGAGGAATCGAGAACCGCTGCGATCGAAGATATCGTTCAGGTCCTGACTGGTAATTTCATCACCGCCGACTTTGGCCAAAACCGGGTTGGCTTTCTTCCCGCAACCCGGCAAGAATAAAGCCAGAGCGGCCATTAACAGAGCAATAACCAGATAAGATTGAAGTTTTTGCATAAAATTTAATTCCTTTATCAAATCACTCGTTATACGGTCTGCCTGCCAAATCGTTCCTGAGGTCAGATTTGGAAGCCTTTATTATACACCTTAATTCCCAAATTGGCAAGCCGTTTTCCGCACCCAGATTCCACTACTACGCTTAAACTCCGCCAATTATGGCCGGAAAAATATGAGCGTCACCACTATGAAAATGGGAATAAGTATTAATATTGAATATACCATATAACCAAAGAAGTGTGGGATCTTGATTTTCATATCCTCGGCGATCGTTTTTACCATGAAATTGGGGCCGTTTCCAATATATGTCATGGCCCCCATGAAAACCGCCCCGCAGCTTATGGCACGAAGCAGGTCTACATGAACTCCCGCAATTGTGACAGGATCTGCATTTCCGGTCGCCCTGGTGACACTCTCGGCCAGCGTAAAGAAGGTCAAATAAGTGGGGGCATTATCCAGAAATGAGCTTAATCCACCGGTCCACCAGAAAAACTGCCAGGGCTGAGTGATACCGAGTTCCGCCCCGCGCGTCTTAAG
>JAPLUR010000078.1 GCA_026397505.1 Candidatus Zixiibacteriota bacterium | reverse complement strand
GGGCTAAAATATATGTCGAATATGCTGGGGCAATTGATGAACTCTTTGTATTTTTATATGCAATAAAGATGCAGAATGATACGAAGGAAGCTGTATTTCTTGATACTTTGATTCATTATAACAGTCAAGAACTGAATGAATTTATAAATGCGACGGACTTTGCTTCGGGGCTTGTAAAATGCTTTGGCTTTTTGGAACCAATGAAATACAGCGAATTTAAGGGATTGTCAGAAGACAAGGTGGATATACTATATCGGGATACTGCCGCCAATATTGTCGCGTTAAGAAAGCAAAGAGAGACTGATAGGCTGCGGGTCATTTATAACAAACTGAAACACCCATTTTTGGTTAAGGGCACGCTTCCTCCTGAGCTTGGACGCCACGCGGAAAAGGTTGGAGTCTTATTGACACCCTCAGATCCGCAAGATATTGCTTCAGCCATTTCAATTCCTGTTGACAATTCGAATCTCAAATTAATCTTCAACAACATAGTGATGATTGGAGTTACAATTGAAAACTCTTTGATCATTACGCTGGACACATTTAAGTATCACTTATCGGGCAGGAATTGATGCAGCTTGTTCTTGCGACCAAAAACCAGGATAAAATCAGGGAGATAACGCATCTCCTTGAAGATCTTCCCATAACCATCCTGACCTTCAAGGATTTTCTTGATTTCCCCGAAGTAGAGGAAACCGGGGAGACTCTGGAAGAAAACGCCATTCTCAAGGCCAGTGGAATCGCCGAATTCACCGGGTTTCCGGCTCTGGCCGATGATTCCGGTCTGGAGGTAGCCTATCTCAACGGCGCCCCGGGTGTGTACTCCTCCCGCTATGCCGGTCCGGGATGCAGCTATGATGACAACAACCGCAAACTTCTGGGACAGTTGCACGGGATTCCTGATAATAAACGTGCGGCTCGATTCCGCACGGTCATCGCAATCGCCTGGAATGTCAAAGATGTCGAAACGGTGGAGGGGATTGTTGACGGCATTATCGCCCAAGAAAAAGCGGGAGCGGCCGGTTTTGGATATGACCCGGTTTTCTTCTATCCTCCGGCGGGGAAGACTTTCGCCCAAATAAGTCTGGAAGAGAAAAATAAGGTTTCGCATCGGGGACGGGCGCTTTTAGAGGCTCGGGAAGCCATAAAGGCGCGGTTGCGGCAGAAGGAATTCTGAGTTCCCCAATTTTCTTGACTTGGCCATAATCGGCCATATATTGGTTAACGGAAATATCGGGGTGTGGCGCAGCCCGGTTAGCGCACTTGCTTTGGGAGCAAGATGTCGGAGGTTCAAATCCTCTCACCCCGATTTATTGTGGTTAGGATCAGGCGCACAAAATGTACCCAATACTGAAACTCAAAGCGGGGAAAGAAGCCAATATCATTTTCCGTCATCCCTGGATATTCTCGGGCGCGCTGGCCGAAATCCCCGATGATATTGCGCATGGGAGTCTGGTCCATGTGGTCGACAGCGGCGAGGTAATAATCGCGACCGGTACTTATTCGGCCAAATCGATGATTGCGGTGCGGGTCTTTGAATTTGGCCGTGCGGTTATCGATAAGGATTGGTTTCGGGCGCGATTCACCGAAGCTGATGCACTGCGGACCATTCTGGGCTATGGTTCTTCCGGTTCGACCAGCGGCTACCGCCTCGTATTCGGCGAATCCGACCGCATTCCCGGTCTGATAGTTGACCGTTATGAAGACGTTTTTGTAATACAACTCGCCACCGCCGGTCTGGAACAATTGCGCGAAATGATTATTGAAGCGCTGGTCGATCTGTTTCGTCCCCGGAGTATTGTCGAGCGGAGCGACATTTCCGTGCGCAGGGAAGAGGGCCTGGAAGAAATAACGGCTCTTCGCTATGGTTCCGATCCCGGGCGGGTTGAATTTCGCGAAAACGGTCTCCGTTTTGTGGCCGATGTAAATTTTGGGCAGAAAACCGGGTTTTATCTTGATCAGAAGGAGCTCCGGAAGGAAATCCGGGAGCACGCTCAGGGTCGTGTCATATTGAATCTTTTTTCTTATACCGGGGCGGCATCAGCCGCCGCTCTGGCGGGTGGAGCCAAATCGGTTTTGAATATCGATAGTTCGGAACCGAGCCTGGAATTGTGTGGTGTACATGCCGAGATGAACGACATTCCGCCCGGGCTAAGCGCTACCGAATCAGGTGATGTCTTCGGCTGGTTGTCAACCAGGTACAATCCCGAATATGATATGGTAATGATGGATCCCCCGGCCCTGATAAAATCACAAGTTGACATCGATGTCGGACGGAAGGCTTATCACTTTCTCAACCGGGCGGCCATGAGGCTGATCAAAGATGGCGGCCTGCTGGTCACCTCGAGTTGCTCGGCGTTCTTCAGGGAGGAGGATTTTACCTATTCTCTGCGGCGAGCCTCGGTGCAGGCCGGAGTCCGGCTGGATTTATTGAAAATGGTGCGTCAGAGCCCCGACCATCCCATTTCGCTCTATTTCCCGGAATCGTATTACTTGAAATCATTTATCTGCCGGGTGCGGCGATAAGTGCAGAAAATGATATCTCCCTGCCTGCGGCACCGGGCTATATTTTTCAGCCCGGGTATTTGCCGGTGATATAATCCATGAGATATCGGTTCTCGATTTCCAGATTATTTACCTGGGTTTTCACAATATCGCCGATGGAGATAATTCCCACCATTTTTCTGCCATCCATGATCGGCAGATGACGAAATCGATTATTGGTCATCAGGGCCATGACCATATCGATTTCATCCTCCAGTACCCCAACCACCAGCCGGGTGGTCATCACTTCCCTGATTGTTTTTGACAGCGCCCCTTCGCCTTCTTTTGCCACCAGGCGCAGAATATCCCGTTCGGTGATGATTCCCGCCAGCATATCATCCTCGAGAACCGGCAGCGAACCGATACCTTTGCCGGTGATAACATCCAATGCTTCCCTGACCGTTCTGTTGGGCGCAATCGATTCGACTCGGGACCCTTTTGCTTTCAAGATTTCACTGACTCTCATCCTGCCTCCGTGACTCCGTTTCTGTATTTTTATGATATACGCTGCGGAGAAGGTATATTGGTAAAAATTGAATGGCCGGCGCTCTTCGGTTTCAGATACTTTCCGGGTCCCATGTTCCTATTCATTGACAAAATTACATTCGAATTTTAGAAGGGAAAAGAGCAGATCATCATGCAGAATTCCTTTGTAGAAATGGTGCTGGCGCAGAGTTCCATCGAGACGAAAATCGAGCGATTTCAGCAGCTTTACGGAAGGTTCGTTGAAAGATGCTGTCTGGGCATAAACCTTATTCAGGCCGAGGTAAATGAAAAGGTATCTTATCAGGAGCCGAAGCGCTTCCTTGGCG
Source organism: Candidatus Zixiibacteriota bacterium (assembly GCA_026397505.1). Taxonomy (NCBI): domain Bacteria; kingdom Pseudomonadati; phylum Candidatus Zixiibacteriota; species Candidatus Zixiibacteriota bacterium. Next base: position 8,667 of record JAPLUR010000078.1, on the reverse strand, counting down.
TATCCCTTACCTCTATCATCGGGGGCGATCAGATATGCCAGTTCGGCGGAGCGATTGAGCATATTCAGATTGAAATAGCGGAGTTTGCCGACCGGTCGGTTATTTTCTTTAAGGATTAAAATAAAATCGGCCGCGTTCGGATTTTTTTCCTTCTTTCGGACATTTTCACTCATATCCCGGGGCGTGGTCAGTATTGGCTGGTGGCAGGTCTGGGACTGAGGGTCGGAATGAAGAAACCATAAGTATGTGGTTTCAAAATCGTCGGCATCCATCACCTTCAAATAGAGGTCTTTGCCGATCATGGCCGGAATAGTCGGGTAAAGGCTGAAATCGTCTTTCTTAGTCATATAAGAGTCTTCTTATTTATGTTTCATGTCATTGTCTTCCGTGTTCGTTCAACCCGGGGAGTCTATCAGCAGACTATTAACCGCGACAGGGAAGTGATGTCAAGATAATTTTTAAGGGTTGAATGTTTTAGCCGGAGCATAAGAGTGAATTGATTTCTTTTCCTTGCCATAATGGCACAGATATGATAGTTTAGCGGCGAAATGAAAAGCCGGAAGCTAAAAGCATTTGCCATTTATCATCTGCCGGCCATACTGTATGCGACGCTGATTATCTCTCTTTCATCGATTTCTAATCTTCATCTGCCCCGTTTCAAGCATTTCGAGTTTGATAAGGTTGTTCATTTCATTGAATATGCCATATTCGCGGCTTTAGTTTTTCGTTCCTTCTCGCATCTATCTCCGCGATTTCGGCCGCGAACAGTGTTGCTGCTCTCGCTTTTTTTTATGATCGTCTTTGCTGCAGGAGACGAATCATTTCAGAGGCTGATCCCCGGCCGCCAGCCTGATACCATGGATTTTATATCTGATGTCCTGGGTGCGTTGATAATTCTCCTGTTTCTCTGGTGGCGGAAGAAAGGTCGGCCTGCGGACGCCGTGGCCAATCCGTAAAAATGTGCAATATTTTGCGTATCCTCTTATCTCTAATTAACTTGACAAAGCCTCACATTGTCTTATTTTATTGTTGCTGAGTTCTTTTTTATTTACTTGCGTAGGCGCAACATTTTTGGAATGCGCTGGTACCGACTTTGCTGAACAGAATGGATTAGTGGCTATAGATGTAGGCAGGTCTTTAGGTTGAGAGGACTTAATTTGCACGCATTTCTTTTTGTCACGTCTCATCTTTGTAATCAAAACCAATTTGGTATGGCTATATTTTTATTTTAGAAAGAAAATGATAGGTATAATCAAAACAAAAGAGGAGTTCAAAATGAAGCAGAGATGGTATTTGCTTGCCCTGTGTCTTCTTCTGATTCCGTTTGCACCGGCTTATGGTCAGTATGGGACACTGACTTTTCGCGCCGATGTCACGGGTGCAGGCACATGGAATGATCATGGCACAATTAAAATTCAGCCAAATGCCGCTTTAGATGTTAACATTTATAGTAATTATGCCGGGGGAACCAAGCCACGTATCACCTGGTCAAGCCCGTTCTTATTTAACGGCTCCGGCGGAGTGACCACGGTAACCTGGGGGGCACTGACAAACACGCCTCAAGCTCAATTCGTTGCTTTCTGGGATCTATTCAAAACCACCTACACCGAGAGCTGGGACGGTAATCTTACGAATGATATAGGTAACGGTAATCTGGGCGATCTTTTCAATTATACCGGCGTCGGATTCATGGGTGGTTATCCAGCCGGTCTGGGAGATGTGAAAATTCTCGTTTTTCCTGTGACGGTCAACGCCACCTCGGGAAGCTTCTGCATTCAGCAGGGTGATGCGGCCAATGAGACCTATGACTGGGTTTTCGATGAATCTGAACCGCCTTTCCCCTTTTTCCCGACCACCTGCTGGACGGTGCAGGATTCCGCCGCTCCGGTAAATCAGCCCCCGGTTGTTTCCGGTATTCCGGACCAGACCATATCCGAGGGTGGGACTTTCGCCGCTATAAATCTTGACAATTATGTCACCGATCCTGATAACGCCGATAACCAGATTACCTGGACTTACAGCGGCAACACGCAGTTGACGGTCAGTATTGTCAGCCGGGTGGCGACAATCACCACCCCCAATGCCGACTGGAATGGCGGCGAAACCATCACTTTCAGGGCGACCGACCCCGGCACTCTCTTCGCTTCTGATGCCGCAACTTTCACGGTGACGGCGGTCAATGACGCGCCGGTTGTTTCCGGTATTCCGGACCAGACCATTGCCGAGGGCGGAGCCTTCGCCACCATCAATCTCGATAATTATGTTGCCGATCCTGATAACGCCGATGACCAGATTACCTGGACTTATAGCGGCAAGACTGGGTTGATCGTGAGCATTGTGAACCGGGTGGCCACCATCACCGTACCCGGTCCCGAATGGAATGGCAGCGATACTATTACCTTTACAGCCCGCGATCCAGGGGGCCTGACCGGTTCTGATGTTGCAACTTTTACGGTGACGGCGGTTAATGATCCCCCGGTTGTCTCCGGTATACCGGACCAGACCATATCCCGGGGTGGCGCATTCACACCTATTGTTCTGGACAACTATGTAACTGATCCGGATAATACTAAGCCGGAGTTGACCTGGTCTTACAACGGCAACACGGTGCTGAATGTAAGTATTGTCAATCGGATAGCGACCATCACGACGTCCGATCCTTTGTGGGGCGGCAGTGAGACAATTACCTTCACGGCGACCGACCCCGGTGCTCTGTCCGATTCGGATGCCGCAATTTTCACGATTGTAGCGGTCAACCGCCCGCCGATACTTGATAAGATCGCCACCGGCCCGCAATTCGTGGATGAAGGATCGATTCTGATGTTGTATGCTCATGCGACCGACTCCGATGGAACGGTGCCTTCTCTGTACACTTCAGATCTACCGCCCAATGCGATCTTTGTTGATTCCGGCAATGGTTACGGCTGGTTCCGCTTTGCGCCCGACACAACTCAGGCCGGCGATTATCCGGTCTGGTTCTATGCTTCTGATGGACAGCTGAAAGATTCGGAACTGGTTCTGATTATTGTCAATAACGTAGTTATTGACAATCCCTGTCTGGCGGTGGAACCTGATAATCTGTTTTTCTCATTCAACAGGTGTGACACGATGCCGATCCGCGATACGCAATATATACATATCAGTAATTGCGGCATCGGCCAGTTGAATTGGGTGATCGATTCAACGCCTCCCAACTGGTTGTGGGTTGAACCGATTTCCGGTGTCGCCGGTGATTCGATTGGAGTCTGGCTCAACTATATGGTCGATTCACTGCGACCCAATGCTGGTGATTCCATCGTGCTTCAAGGCTCGTTCACGATAGTGGCTCCCGGGGCGGTAAACTCGCCGAAAATAATTGATGTGACGGCCATTATCAAGTGCCAGCCGAGTGAAACCACTCTCGTGGCGCTGCCCCCCAATTATGTTTTTCACATTTTGAGGGGAGATTCATTGCCCGATACGGCCCTTTATATTTTCGAGACGCACGGGATGAATATCCCGTTCTGGACTTATAATTTCCAGCCGTGGTTGTATCCCGATACGCCCAGCGTTTTGCCTCTGATCACCCCCAAGGCTGTGCCGCTCAAATTCCAGACCAACCTTCTGCACCTGGGTACCAACGCCGACAGCCTAATGATTTGCTATGGAATCGGCAAATGCATCAACGTTCCCATTGTCATATATGTGGACAGCGGCTGCACCTCCCGTGATCTTGTGACTATACCACAATCGTTCTCTTTCACTCTCCAGCAGGGGCAGGTGGACAATGGGGGACTCTATGTTTATGAGCGAATGGGTTGCATCGTGCCCTTTACTGCTGAGAACTTTGAGAACTGGCTTAAGATTATACCGCGCGATTCGGGTTTCTACGCCACACCATCGAATGTCTATTTTGAAGTAGACGCTCGTTCTCTGTTGCCTGGTTTCTATGGCGATACGATCCTTCTCAGAGATTACACTGGTGAATACATGCCTTTATTAAAGGGTATACCGGTCTATCTGACCGTTCTGGAACAGCAACCCTCAAGCGACTCGCTCTGGATTTCATCGGTTCCGGCGGTTCCGGGCAGTGAAATCGTGGTTCCGATTTATTTCAAGAATGATGAGATGCTTTCCAGCATCAATCTGCCGCTCAAATGGAGTTCTTCGGCTGTTCAGCTCGATTCCATCAGCTTTGGCGGTACACGGGTTGACTATGTTGATGTAAAGGCCGTGGCTTTCGACAACGTCATGCGCCAGGCCCATATCTTGATTATTCCGAGTTTCACACCGGAAATCCCGATCGGCCGCGGTATGTTGGCCAAGCTGCATTTCACGGTTCCCGATTCCACGCCGCCCGGATTTGTCATGATTGATACTGTAATTTCCATGACCCTGGGAAGCTTGCAGTTTGTCGATGACGCGCATAATGTGATCGTACCCACTTTCATACCCGGACATGTCATAATCGGTGATACTCCGGGATATATCTGCGGAAGAGTTGTCGATACGGCCGGCAATGAAATCCCCGGCGCCACAGTTGAACTCTGGGATAATTTCCCCGGCGGCGCCGTGATGGTTTCGCAGATGAGTGATATCAATGGCCAGTTTGCCTGTCATTCCAGCGGGGTATTCCCCTTTGATGCCTACGCCTATAAAGAGGGGTATTATCCCGGGCTGCTGAGCGATATTCCATTCGGTATGACCGGCTTTGACATCGTTCTCACGCCGGTTTCGCCGGTCAAGCCGACTCCCGAGTGGGTTGATTTCTACTGCGCCACCAACTTCTACTATGGCGTTCCTCTCCCGGCCGGATCGGTGGTTGATGCCTACGATCCGCAAGGTATTCATTGCGGGACATTTTATGTCACCACGCCGGGGAGTTACGGCCTGATGCCGGTCTATCGCGATGATCCGTTCACTATTGAAGACGAAGGCGCCGTTCCGGGTGACACGATCGAATTCTTTATTAACGGTTATCCCGCCACGGCCATAGGTGATAGAATCTGGACGGCCAAAGGAGACAATTTCCAGGTTTGTCTCGACGTATTCACCGTTGAGGATCGGATGATTGTTCTCAAGGAAGGCTGGAATCTGATTTCCTGGAATGTCGACACTCCGATAGACTCCATCCAGAAGATCCTATCCTCGGTGGCCGACTGCATTGATGTGGTGCTCGGTTTCGAACAGGGCGGTTTTACATATGATCCCAAATTGCCGCAGTTTTCAACATTATGGGAGACCGACCATTTCCATGGTTACTGGCTGCGAATGAATTGTGGAGATACATTGAAGGTTACCGGCGTGCCGGTGGCCGCGACGACTCCAATTGCGCTTGAGGGCGGCTGGAATCTGGTTTCCTATATGCCTGAAGTTGCGGATTCAACCCCGATGGCACTCAGTTCCATTCTCGACAATTTGATTGTCGCCCTCGGTTTTGAGGGAGTCGGACTTACTTATGACCCGAAGCTTCCCGACTATTCCACTCTGCTTATGATGCGTCCGGGATTCGGCTACTGGGTTAAAGTCAATACCGATGACATGCTCATTTACCCGGGTATGGGGCCCGAGATCATATTCCCGCAGGGTCTGGCCAAGCTTGACCGCGCGGCCGGTAATAATCGGGTTATGCCATCCAGAATCTGGATGGACCTCTACTCCTACCAGATGAAATTGGATGATAAGGTTGTCGCGACCGGCGCTGAAGTTACCGCGGTCGGCGTCGACGGCAGAGTCATTGGAGCAGGGACAGTGGCTGCTGACGGCAAGTTCGGGTTTGTCCCGGTCTATGGTGACGACCCGGCTACCACTGAACGCGAGGGGCTGGCCAAAGGTGAGAAATTCAGCCTCGTCGTTGACGGTGTTCCGACTGGTGAGACTTTCACCTGGTCCGACATGGGCGATCGGCTGGAAATCAAATCGCTGACCAGCAAGAGCGGCAGCACGGTTATCCCGACCGATTTCGGCCTGCTGCAGAACTATCCCAATCCGTTCAACCCGGCGACGACAATTTCGTTCACCGTGCCGACGGCAACTCATGCCACGCTTGAGATATATAATGTTCTCGGAAAGAAAGTGGCCACCGTTTTTGAAGGCATGGCTCAGTCCGGTCTGAATGAAGTGGTCTGGGACGGTCGGAATGAAAACGGCGATGCCGTTGCCTCCGGTATTTACTTCTACCGGTTGAAAGCGGCCGCTTTCGAGCAGACCCGCAAGATGGTGTTGATGAAGTAGTATAGTTGATTTTAAACCCCGATCCGGCCCACCCCTGGGCGGGCCGGTTTAGGAAGGTGAATTAAGTGCGTGATAAATTGCTGAAGATTCTGGCAGCCGGAGGATTGAGTCTGCTATTGATCTCTTCACTCTCGGGACAGGTAATCCCGACTGACGTCTGGGTTGATTTCTATGGTTCGGCGACGACATATAACGGAAATGCCGTACCGGTCGGTTCCATTGTGGATGCTTATGATCCCGATGGTGTCCATTGCGGCACCGATACGGTTACGGTCGCCGGCAAATATGGTTTCGTGCCGGTTTATGGCGATGATTCCCACACCGACGGCATTGATGAGGGGGCTCGACTGAGCGACCTTATTACTTTCAGCCTTAATGGCCGCCAGGCGGTGACTCATGGCCCTGATGCGGCTATCTGGGACGGCCTGGGCAGTCGGCATGAAGTCAATCTATCCGCCTCGGCAGTCATTTCCATCACGGGTGCGAATCCGCCGATCAGCCAGCATGCTTCTCCGGGCGATACCGTGCGCTATTTCATCACCGTCAGGAATACCGGTGAGGGAATTGATTTCTATAAAGTCTTTGCCGCATCTTCCAACGGCTGGATTATCCACCCGCAATTCGGTTTCTCCTATGCCTTGCCCGGTGGAACCGCCATGGTTTATTTCGATCTTTATGTCCCGACCCTTCTCTTCAATGATACCAGCGATCTTGTCTCTTACCGCGTCTGCTCCGGTATCGATACTACGGTCTGTTTTGAAGAAAGTGTCAGAACATATATCAGCACGACGGATATCCCCGGTGAGACCGGCCATCTGGTCCCCGGAGGATTTCAATTGTATCAGAATGCCCCCAATCCTTTCAACCCGACAACGACTATCGCTTTTGACCTTCCTTCCCGGGCCGGTGTTGAGATCAGTATTTATGATCTGCTGGGCAGAAAGGTTGATGAGTTTGATTTGGGCATGAAACCGGCGGGGCATCACACCTTCGAATACTCAGCCAATGCACTGGCCAGCGGCATTTATATGTATCGCCTCAAAGCCGGAGGGGCCTCGGATATCAGGAAAATGGTTCTTTTGAAATAGTTTCTCTGCCCCGAAAGTTAGCATTGTTTTAAGCCCCGTTTCGGCGGGGCTTAATTTTTTCCCCCGAGAAACAATGTGGGAAAATCGAAATTTTTTTCTTGTTACGCCTTACTCTTTTATTTATAATTTCGCCTTAAGTCAGGCCCGAGGAATCTCTGAAGTGGAGAAGCATTGAGTCTCAAAATTTCTTTTGCCGGGAAATCGGATCGCGGCCTTGTTCGAGAAGGGAATGAGGATTCTTTCCGCATTGATCCGGACAGTAATCTGGTCATGGTTTGTGATGGAATGGGTGGTCATCAGGCCGGAGAGGTTGCCTCAAAGGATGCCTGCGATATCATCAGCTATTGTTTTTCTTCACTGGCCGAAGATCTGATCAATGATTCCGTTCTGGCGGTGCCGGCCCATTTCCCCCGCGAGGGCGACCTGCTGGCAAAGGCTATCAGGATGGCCAATCGGAGCATTTATATCCGCTCTCGTTCGCGCAGCGATTTCACCGGGATGGGGACCACAATTGTCGTCGCCGTTCTGCACGGAAATCTCATCAATATCGCTCATGTTGGCGATTCTCGTATTTATCGTCTAACTGAGAGTGGCCTGGTGGCGCTCACCGCCGACCATTCCTGGGTCTCGGAACTGAAACGATCCGGGCAATTTTCCGATGAAGAGGCGGAGCGAATGGTTGGTAAGAATGTGATCACGCGCGCTCTGGGAGTCAACGAGAGAGTCGAAATAGACCTTCGCGCCGACAAGCTGCATCCGGGGGAAATCTATATACTCTGTACCGATGGTCTTTGCGGGTATGCCGATGATTATGAAATTTATATGGCCGCCAAGAATTGTCATGGCGATGTGAATCTGATTGTCGATAATCTGATCCAATTGGCCAACGATCACGGGGGACAGGATAATGTCACGGTTGCCGCAATAAAGATCGACGAAGTGGACGAAGACACGAACGTTGAAGAAATTAAACCGGTCACGCTTACGGTGGAAGGGGATGACGCCCTGCTGCGGGAGAACCAGATTATCGAGGCCATGGTCAAGAGCCGTGAGAAAACCGAACAGATCCTGATTGGCCGGGAAAAGCAGAAAAAAGGGGCGCCATTGGCATTAATATTCGCACTCTTTATCGTGATTGCCTCTCTGATTATTTATTTTGTTTCCAAGTGAAGGATGGCTCCGGAGGCTGTCGTTGCTTCGTCGCCGCCGCCGGCAGTTTTTTTATTCCACTGTTTTTGATTGACAACCGCTGATTCTTGGATATATTGCCGCTGGAAATTTATTGAATGCGCCCATAGCTCAATTGGATAGAGCGTCTGGCTACGGACCAGAAGGTTGGGGGTTCAAGTCCTCCTGGGCGTGTTTT
>JAPLUR010000077.1 GCA_026397505.1 Candidatus Zixiibacteriota bacterium | reverse complement strand
ATGCTTTATTCAACTATTTCAATCATAAATGGCACAGAAACAATGAAATAATAAAAACCATCAAAAACATGATACAAAAAGCAGCCTAAATAAATGAAAAAAAGGATATACCAATTTCCACACTAATATTGACATTACCTTCCGCCCTACGCTTATTTTTAAGAGTGGTAGACAGAATTGTCGGGTTTCTCAATTCCTTTTATAGGAATTTCGGAACCCGACCTACCCAAAACTGAATTCACAGGCTGGGGCAGATGTGGACATCTGCCGCCCACAGAGACATGTGTCAGTTCACCGCTTGGCAAAGCCGCGATAAAGAACTGACACAACAATGAATGTGGACATCTGCCGCCCACGACGGGAGAATTATGTCTCTATTTTCAGGGCGGCGAGGAATGCCTCCTGAGGGATCTCCACGGTGCCGATCTGTTTCATACGCCGTTTCCCCTCTTTCTGCCGCTCCAATAATTTCCGTTTCCGGGTAATATCGCCGCCATAACATTTGGCGGTTACATTTTTGCGCAATGGTTTCACGGTCGCCCGGGCCAGGATTCTCCCCCCAATTGCCGCCTGAATCACCACCTCAAAAAGCTGGCGGGGAATCAAGGTGCGCAGTTTATCGGTCAGGTTGACACCGTACTTGTATGCCTTGTCGCGGTGGATAATGACCGAGAGGGCATCAACCGGCTCGGTATTTATCAAAATATCCAGTTTCACCAGATTGGATTTCATATAGAACGGTAGACCGTAATCGAGCGAGGCATACCCGCGCGAAATCGATTTGAGCTTATCGTAGAAATCGAATATTATCTCCGAAAGGGGGAAAGCATAACAGAGCATCGCCCGCGCCTGGGTCGGATATTCGGTGTTCTTGTATATGCCGCGACGGTCGGTGCAGAGACGCATGATTGTCCCGAGCGAATCGGGCGGCGTGATTATCTGGGCATCGACATACGGCTCCTCGACATACTCGATTTTCCCCGACTGCGGCATCTCGTTGGGCGAATCGACGGTCACGATGCTGTGGTCGGTCATATAGACCAGATATTCCACGTTGGGGACGGTGTTGATAATGGTCTGGTTGTACTCTCGTGAAAGCCGCTCGGTGACAATTTCCATATGGAGCATCCCCAGAAAACCGCAACGGAACCCGAACCCCAGCGCGGCGGAGGTTTCGGGCGTGGACGAAAGGGAAGCATCATTCAGTTTCAATTTTTCGAGCGCCGCGCGCAGTTCGGTGTAATCCTCGGCAATGGCCGGATACAGCCCGGAAAAGACCATCGGTTTAATGGCGACAAACCCCGGAAGGGGCGAATCGGTCGGCTCTTTCACTTTGGTGATCGTATCCCCCACCCGGGTATCGGAAACCTCTTTGATACCGGCATAAAGATACCCTACCTCGCCGGCCGAGAGCGAATCGAGCGGGATATTGACCAGCTTGCGGCAGCCGACCTCATCCACCTCGAACTGCTTACCGTGCGAGAAAAATTTGATAAAATCCCGCCTGGTCACGGAGCCATCGACAACTTTCAGATAAACCGAGGCGCCCCGGTATGAATCATAGACCGAATCAAAAACAAGCGCTTTAAAGGGTTTATCCGGGTTGCCGACCGGCGGCGGGATTCGCGCGACGATGGCCTCGAGAACCTTATCCACCCCCTGTCCGGTTTTGGCCGAGCAGTGCAGGATATCCTCTCTCTTGCAGCCGATCAAATCTATGATCTGTTTGGAGACCTCCTCGGGTTGGGCCGAGGGAAGGTCAATCTTGTTAAGCACCGGGATAATTTCGAGATTATTCTGCAGCGCCAGGAAAAGATTGGAGACAGTCTGCGCCTCGACCCCCTGCGCAGCATCAACCACCAGCAGCACTCCCTCGCAGGCCGAAAGCGACCGGCTGACCTCATAAGTAAAATCGACATGGCCGGGAGTATCAATAAGATTCAGTTGGTAGATTTTCCCATCAGGGTGATTATAGGAAAGGCGGATAGCATGGGCTTTGATGGTAATTCCCCGTTCGCGCTCCAAATCCATATCATCCAGCACCTGCGCTCGCATCTGGCGGTCCGAGATAGTTTCGGTTGCCTCCAGAAGCCGATCGGCCAGGGTCGATTTCCCGTGGTCAATATGGGCGATAATCGAAAAATTACGAATTTGGCGTTGTTCTATCATACTTTCCTCAAACCGGCTGGTGAAAATACGGCGGGATTACCTTTTTGTCAACCAATAGCTTAGGTGCTGTAAACCGTTAAAACTTGACTTTGTTCCGGACGGCAATATATTGAACAACAATTGCCAGAGATGCTATGCTGGAAGTAAACAAAATTAAGAGACAGTCTTACGAGAGATCAACTCTCTGGATGGGACGCCTCTGCCTGAAAGTGGGACTCACCCCCAATATCTTGACCAGTGTCTCTCTCATTTGCGCGGTTATTTCCGGCATTTATTTCTGGAAAGGGCAGATATGGGTGGGGGTTATTTGGATGCTTCTGACCTCCCTGACCGATATGCTTGATGGCGCCACCGCCCGGGCCGGTAATTTGGGCACCGTGTTCGGCGGCATTCTCGACCATGTCTTCGACCGCTACGGCGAGTTCTTTATATTGGCCGGGATTACCATGTCGCATCTGGTGCACCCCGGATGGGGCCTCTTTGCTCTGTTCGGGATGATTATCGCCAGCTACACCCGCGCGGCGGCCGAATCGATCGGGAAAATCGAAAACTGCGCGGTCGGCATAATGGGGCGGCTGGAGAAATTCACGCTGATTATTGTCGGATCCATTCTCGAGCGGTATTATCCCAGCGCCCGCATGCTGGAATTGGCGTTGATTATAGTCGGCCTGACATCATATATCACCTCGGTGCAGCGAATGTTCTACGCCCATAAACTCCTAAAGCAGAAAAAGGCCGGAGAATAGCCGAAAATGATAACGGCTATCGGCAATCCGGTCTATGATTATATCAAGACCCGGAAAATCGAAACCGAGGGGCGGGTTTTATCCGGGTGCAGCACCAACGCCGCCCTGGCGCTTTCCAGGCTGGGAGAGAAAGTCCGCCTGGTGGGAGCGGTTGGCGAGGATTTCAAGGCGCAATTCAATAAAAAACTGGCCGGCTTTGGGATCGAATCGGTGATAGTCCCCTCTGATGAAACCGGCGGCTTCTCGCTGATTTATTATGATGATTTCGGCAACCGGACACTGGACCTTCTGGGGCGGGCGGCAACTATAGGCCATCTGGATCCGGAGATTTACCGGGATTCCAAAGCAGTTTTGATCGGCCCGATTCTGGGGGAGGTAACGCTGGGGGAAATCTCGTCTATTCGTAAGAACTTTGACGGTCTCTTTTTTTGCGACCCGCAGGGTCTGCTGCGAAATGCCGACAGCAACGGAAGAATTCATCACAGCAAGGTTGAAGGTATCGAGCAAGCCTTAGCGTTATTTGATATTGTCAAGCCGAATGAACTTGAGGGAAAAGTTCTGACCGGGATAGATTGCCGCAAAGACCCGTATCAGGCGGCGCAGATAATCAAGAGCTGGGGGCCGAAAATTGTCATTGTCACGCTGGCGGAGCTCGGCTCGATTATCTATGACGGCCGCACTTTTATCGATATTCCGCCGTACAAAATCGATTTGGTCGATGCCACCGGCGCCGGCGATACCTATATGGCCGGATTTACTTTTGAGTATCTGAAAACCGGCGATCTGCGCAAAGCGGGTTGCTTTGCCTCATGCGTTTCCTCGATAATGATCGAGCAGGTCGGCCCGGATTTCGTGATGACTGAAAGCGAAGTCCGCCGCCAGCAGGAGATGCTTCTGGCGCAGACCGATTTCAAAATCCCCCTCAATCAGGCTGTTTCTTAACAAACAATGGTTTCCATGGCCTTAAGTGGCCGGAATTTCTTAAGCCGCTGAGAAATATCTTCGCCAACGCTACAGAACCCGAGCTTTTCTTCCGATATAATTCAGTACAGAATCTTAAACAATCCGTCGGAAAGGGGGGGGGCAGATGCCAAAGATTATTCAGCCGAAAGCAATTAAGGGTAGCCAACACTGGCTTCAAGAGCTGGTCAACCATCGTCCTGATCTTCTTGCTGACGCTCTGCGGCCTAAGCTAGGATTAAGCAGAGATGATATTATTACCTGGCTGTCTCCGCTGAAAGCAAGTAACCATGCCGAGCACCAGGATGAAGATTTTTTGGAGCAACTATCCATTCATCTCGAAAATCGTCCGCTTCGTTCATTCTGGCCATCAGGCGGGGCCGTTTGGGACGGCCTGGGCAAAACCAGCCGTGGCGATGTCATTTTGATAGAAGCTAAAGCGCACATCAAAGAACTCACCTCTCAAGCTCGCGCAAAGAGTCCCTCATCCATCAAGTTGATTCAACAGAGTCTGGATGAGACCAAGCGGTTTTTTGGCGCGGATCCCTCTGCCGACTGGTCACAGCGTTACTACCAATATGCCAACCGTCTGGCACACTTTTATTTATTGCGGCATCTGAATGGGATTCCGGCATGGCTTATTTTCTTATACTTCATTAACGATAACGAAATGGCCGGACCCAAGTCAGTCGAAGCATGGCGATCTGCCATTGAGGGCGTTCATGCGCATCTGGATATCAAACCAGACAAGCTGGGTCCCTACGTCGTTGATGTTTTTTTTGATGTCGCAGAGTTTAGTCAGATAAAATAGTTTCATAGGTCGAATCTCCTGCGTCTGTCCCGACCCCATGATCGGGAGATTCGACATCTTTCTCTTGGATGACAATATGGAGCATTTATAGGCCCTAACCTGCAATTCCATCAAAGAGAAGCACTGTGATTTTCGCTGCAATATCCCTAAAATCAACTTTGGTCTTGGGCGTTTGCAGGATGGCCGCATAAGTCTGCTCCAGATTTCTCAACGCGGCATGAATCAAAAAGGAAATGGTCTCTGTCTCCATATCTCCGCGGATTTCCCCGGTGGCCCTGCCCCGCTCGATTATTGTCGAAATATATTCCCGCTGCGACTGCGTCACTCTCTCCAGAAACGCGCCCGCCACCGCTAATGGATTTTCGTACTGCATTTTCATAAGGAACCGGTAATCGATCCGCTCCCTTTCCCAATATTCAAGACAGGCCAGAAGATACTGGCTGACTCTATCGCGCGCCCGCACCGCATGCTCGCGGGCAAAATAACTCTCCCAGTATTGCCGGTAATTATCCAGAAAGATTTCGGCCACAAATTCCAGCAGGTGTTCTTTGTTGCCAAAATATTGGAAAAGCGACCCCTTGGAGACCCCGGCCGCCGCGGCAACTAAGTCCAGTGAAACCCTGTCAAAAACATCCGAAGAAAACTCTTTCAGCGCCGCCCGATAAATCGCCTCTTTCTTGGAAGGCTCCAATTTCCGGAATGTGGCTGTAACCGCCTCTTTCTTTTCCATTTCAACAATTAGATTTTCATTCATATATCACCATTATATTATTTATGACTTAATAGTCATATATTATATAGCGATGTTATATCAGAAGTCAACTTTTTTCTTGACCTTGGCGGCGATTCTTGTATACTTGGGCGGTTTATTTAACTTTTGATGAAAGGGATTTCCAATTATGGGGAAAGTTAGAATAGCTATTATCGGGGTGGGCAATTGCGCCTCCTCGTTCGTGCAGGGAGTGGAATTCTACAAGAAGGCGCGTGAAGATGAATCTGTCCCCGGTATCATGCATGTCAATCTGGGCGGTTATCATATCAGCGACATTGAGTTTTCCGCCGCTATCGATATCGATAAGAACAAAGTCGGTAAAGACCTCGCCGAGGCGATTTATACCAAACCGAATAATACTTACAAATTTTGCAATGTCCCGAAAACGGGTATCATTGTCCAGCGCGGCATGACCCATGACGGTCTTGGCAAATACCTCTCGGAGATTATCGAGAAAGCCCCCGGCGATACGGTCGATATCGTCAAGCTTCTCAAGGACACCAAAACCGATGTCGTGGTTAATTACCTTCCGGTCGGCTCCGAGGAAGCCACCAAATGGTATGTGGAGCAGATTCTGGAGGCCGGCTGCGGCTTTGTCAACTGCATTCCGGTTTTCATTGCCCGCGAGCAGTACTGGCAGAATCGTTTTATCGAGAAAGGCCTGCCGGTTATCGGCGATGATGTCAAATCGCAAGTCGGCGCCACAATCGTTCACCGGGTTCTGACCCGCCTATTCCGCGATCGCGGTGTTCGCCTCGATCGCACCAGCCAGCTCAATGTCGGCGGCAATACCGATTTTCTCAATATGCTGGAACGGTCACGGCTGGAATCTAAAAAGATTTCCAAAACCAACGCTGTCACCAGCCAGCTCGATTACAATATCGGCAAAGAGAATATCCATATCGGTCCCTCCGATTATGTCGCCTGGCTTCTCGACCGCAAGTGGGCCTATATCCGGATGGAGGGTACTACATTCGGCAATGTGCCGCTCAATCTGGAATTGAAACTTGAGGTCTGGGACTCGCCCAATTCTGCCGGCGTGGTTATCGATGCTGTCCGCTGCTGCAAGCTGGCACTGGATAACGGCCTCTCCGGTGCTATTAAGGCCCCCTCAGCCTATTTCAAGAAATCGCCGCCGGTGCAGTACACCGATGAGGAAGCCCGCCATATGACCGAGGAATTCATCCTCAAATACGGCTGGAAAGGGGATACCAAAAGGGCAAAACGGAAACCGGCCACAAAACCCGCCGAGCCTAAGGCGGCGGCCAAAAGGAAAGTCACGCGACGGACGCTCCTAAAAAAGTAGTTTTCAAAGAGGTATCAACAAACTACATTGAAGGCGAATATTAATTGTTCGCCTTCTTATTTTGAGTATGAAAAAACGAGGATTGCTGATAACATTCGAGGGGATCGACGGCTCCGGGAAAACCACCCAGCTTAAAATGACCGCCGGTTTCCTTCGTAAACAGGGATACCGGTTCCTCATCCTTCGCGAGCCGGGCTCCACGCCGGTCGCCGAGCAGATCCGAAAAATCCTGTTGGGCAGGGAAAACAAAATTGGCCCCGCCTCGGAGCTTCTGCTCTATCTGGCGGCGCGAGCCGATTTGGTGCAGAAAGTAATCGCGCCGGCACTGGCGAGGGGTGTCATTGTCCTTTGCGACCGTTTCTATGATTCCACCATGGCTTATCAGGGGCATGGCCGCGGTCTGGATACTTCTCTTATCGAACGACTGAACGGTCTTGTCATAGGCAAAGTCCGACCCAATATGACTTTTCTGGTCGATGTCGATTACCAGACTTCACTGAAGCGCCGGAAAAGAGAAAGCGATCGCCTTGAATCGGAATCAAGAGCGTTTTTCGACCGGGTTCGCTGCGGATTCCTCGCGATCGCCCAGAAAGAGAAAAAAAGAATAGTAGTTCTCGATGGAAAAAAGCCGGCTGAGGATATTTTCGCCGAGGTGGAAATTTGTCTCCGGAAGAAGCTGAATATAAGATAGAAGCGATTTCTGAAGAAGTCAGAGCCGGATCGATCAGATGGGCGCTGACTCTTTTTTTTATTATCACGGCTCTTTTGTGCGGGCTGGTTTGGTACCTTCTCTCCGGCGAGGAGCTCTATGCCTCCTATCGCGTGGAAGACACCCTTAATCTCATTAAGAGATTTTATCCCGAGGCTTACCATCCGGGTAAAATGATGTCGCTGGCCCGCAATTCGGTGATATCGGAGCTTGACCGTTATTCCGGTTATTTGGAACCGGAGGAACTGAATCGGGTGCAGGAAGAGTTCACCGGCAGTTACGGCGGTATCGGCATAATGGTGGTCGGCCACAGCCATGGCCTGATGATAATGTCGGTGCGAGAGGACGGCCCCGCCGGAAAGGCCGGCATTAGGACCGGCGATGTTATAATTCGGGCCGATAGCACCAGTATGAAAGGGATTAATTCCTATCAGGCCACTTATCTTCTTCGGGGACCCGAGGGAAGCAAAGTAGAGGTGGTTGTGGCGCGCAATAATCTGACCGACACACTCACTTTCCATCTGGTTCGTGAGAGATTACGATTGGTACATGTGGCCTATGCCGGAATCACTCAAAACAAAAGCCTTTATATTCGGCTGCTCGATTTCGAGTCCGGCACCAGTGAGGATGTTCGCGCCGCGCTCGACTCTCTATATATTAAAAATACCGATACAGTGCACGGCCTGATTCTGGATCTCCGCGGCAACCCCGGAGGATTACTGGGCGAGGCCTATCAGGTGGCCAATCTCTTTCTGGAAAAGGACCGCCTTATTGTCGGCCTGAAGGGGCGTTCCCGCTGGCATCATGCTGCCTATTCTTCAACTGATAAGGATATCACCGACGGCCTGCCGATAGCGATTATAATAGACCGCGGGTCGGCCTCAGCCTCGGAAATTCTGGCCGGAGCCCTGAAATATGCCGGGCGCGCTGTCCTGATCGGCGATACCACCTTCGGAAAAGGATTGGTGCAGGAGTTTGATTATTTTGGCGATGGCTCCGGGCTGCGTCTCACTACCGCCCGATATTATTTTGAAGGGGAAATCTTCCTCAACGACCCCCAAGCCGAAATCAAAGACAGCGCCGCTGGAATCCCGCCGGATTATTATATCAAGTGGATTGAAGATGAGCCGTTCCCCCTGCGACTGGAGAACTCCATTCTCCTGCGCGATTATGCCTTTGCCAACCGCGATCGGATTGTCCCCGATACCGGCGCAGTTGTCGTTTCGACGGCTTACTATGATGATTTTGTCGCTTTTTCCCGGAAAAATGGTTTTCGCTTTGAATCCAACCTGACCAGGGTTATTAATTCCGCCGAGGAAAATGCCTTTCTTGAAGGGTGCAGCAGGGAAACAATCGCTTCGATCGAGAGTATTCTGCAGATTGCCCGTGAGGATGACAGCGCCCAATTTGAACGTTATCGGGAATATGTCACAAGGCGGTTGTATCAGATAGCCCTGGAAGCGAAATATGGTACCGGGGCCGCTTATCGCGAGGCAATTCTTCCCTATCGTCCGGATATTCATTTGGCCGAATCGCTTTTTGCCCGGGCAATCGCAAGATGACCGAACTGCTGCTTATTTCGGGCGCTTTTTTTGCCGGTCTGGTCGGCGGGTTCTTGGGGCTGGGCGGCGGCGTAATTCTGGTCCCCTTTCTCTCGCTGGTTATTTCGCTGCCGATGCACCAGGCAGTGGCCCTTTCGCTGGCCACCATCATGGCTAATTCGCTGGTCTCCTCAACCGAATATCTTCGGAAAGATATGGTTGATCTGCGGTTAGTGATCCTTCTTTCAATATTCGCCTCAGTCGGGGCCGTGGCCGGAAGCATTCTCGGGAAATATGTTCCGGGAAATTACCTTCAAGTTGCCTTTTCTCTGATGCTGGCTTATACCACTTATTCCATCCTGAAAAAGAAGGATAGCGCCGTCCTCGAGAGAAAATCGGGTCATGAACCGAATATCTGGGCGGTCGGCCTGATTGCTCTTCTGGCCGGCATTCTATCAAGCATTCTGGGTATCGGCGGCGGGGTTCTTATCATTCCGGCCGCATATCTGATTTTCAACTACCCGATGAACATTGCCCGGGGCAGCTCCGCTTTCACTATCGGCATCATTGCCACAACCGGCTCGGTCGTCTATTTCGTGCAGGGGATCCTGAACGTCGAATCTGCCGGGCAGATTATGCTGGGAACAATCGCCGGCGGATGGCTGGGAAGCTGGCTGGGGACAAGAGCCAAATCAAATGTCATCAAGGCGGTTTTCTCGCTCCTTCTGATATATCTGGCGATAAAAATGTTCCTGCAGGGGATTGCGTAAGATGACCCGCCAAGAGAATATATCCGGGCTCTTGAAGCTGCAGAGAGCGTTGGTTATTCTGATAATATTCGTCTTTGCCGCCGCCATTGCAGCCGATATCTTTGACCGGGATGCCGGCACCGTCTTTTATAATATCAGTATCATGACCCTGATTTTATCCGCCCCGGCCCGGCTTATCTGGATGAGCGAATATTTCAGAAAAGGGCATAGTCGCCTTTATCAAATACTTTCGTATATTGTTATTGCGATTATTATCCTGACCATACTGTGGAAAATATTGCCTTAAATGGAAAATTCGAGATTGATAATATTTTCGGATTTCGACGGCACATTCACCGCCAAAGATGTCGGTAACCGGATCTTCACCCATTTTTCCGGTGGAGCAAACCGCCGGTTGGTGGAAGATTGGAAGAAAGGGCGGATTACCTCCCGGGAATGCCTTCAGAGAGAGGCCGCAATTACCAGAGTCTCCCCGGAAGAGTTATTCCCTTTCCTGGATAGTTTCGAACTGGCCTCCGGGGCCATAGAATTCTATCGACTGATAAGAGGACAAAATATCCCCTTTTCTATTCTCTCCGACGGTCTGGATCTTTATATCAAATTTATCCTGAAGAAATACGACCTCGAAGGTATCCCTTTTTACGCCAACCGGGGGATTCTTCGGGATGGTGGCCTGGTTATCGAATTTCCTTTTGAGAATGACGGCTGTCCCCGGTGCGGAAGCTGCAAAGGAACCAGAATCGCCGAGATAGTCGGCCGGGAACCGGACAAATATGAAGTGGTCTTTATCGGCGACGGTCTTTCTGATATTTGTGCTGTCCCACGAGCCGATATAATCTTTGCCCGTGGAGATCTCCTTGATTTTTGCCGATTAAATGGTTTAACAGCTGTTGAATATGGAAACTTTTTCGATATATTGGACTGGTTAAAGAGCACCGGTCGTGTCACCGGAACATCACAGAGCATAAATAACACTGGAGATAAACTATGAAGGCAATAATCATGGCCGGGGGGTTTGGAACCAGGCTTCGTCCGTTGACTATAAACATCCCCAAGCCGATGGTTCCAATTGGGAATATCCCCATGATGGAACATGTCGTCAACCTCCTCAAAAGGAATGGATTTGATGACTTGATCTCCCTTCTCTTTTTCCAGGCCGATGAAATCAAAAATTACTTCAAGGATGGGCGCAAGTTCGGGGTGAAGATGGAGTATCTTCAGCCTACCGATGATTACGGCACCGCCGGGGCGGTCCGCTTTGCCGATAGCTTTATCGATGAGACGGTGCTGGTGATCTCGGGTGATCTTTTGACCGATTTCAATCTTGGCGCCGCCGTGGAATGGCATCACAAAAGGAAATCCGAGGCAACTATCCTGCTCACCCGGGCCGAAAATCCGCTCGCTTATGGAATTGTTATTGTTGATGATGACGGCCGCATTGTTCGTTTCCTGGAAAAACCCTCCTGGGGCGAAATGTTCTCGGATACTATCAACACCGGCATTTATATTCTCGAGCCGCACACGGTTCGACTGATTCCCCCCAAGACCAATTTTGATTTTTCTCAGAACCTCTTTCCCCTGATGCTCTCCAAGAAAATGGGATTATACGGGATGATTACCGAGGGGTACTGGAAAGATGTCGGTAACATCGATGAATATGCCCGCGCCCATGACGACCTTCTGGCCGGAAAAGTCAATCTCGACCTGGGAATGGAAAGAATCAAGGTTGGCGAGGGAACCGTCTACCATGGAAAGAATGTGCATCTGGGCCAAGGATTGAAAGTGAACGGCACGGCCATTATCGGGAGCAACGCCGCCATTGCCGATGATGTGGAACTGAGCGATTCGGTTATCGGCCCTCGCACTAAGGTCGGTGAAAAAAGTGAAATCAATAATTCGATTCTCTGGTCTGATGTCTGGCTTGGCGGGGCATCGAAAGTCGAGCGGGCGATTGTCTGTTCCCGTTCGCGGATCGGCGAGAATGTCGTGCTTCTCGATAATGTTATTGTTTCCGACGATTGTATTATCGGCCCCGGGGCAACGATCAAGGCCAACTGCAAAGTCTGGCCCGGAAAATCGGTCGATGAAGGGGCAATCCTTTCGACTTCGCTGGTGTGGGGCGAAAAATGGAACCGCGAGCTTTTCACCCAGTCCAAGGTCACCGGTCTGGCCCTGACTGAACTGACCCCGGAGATGACGGTCAAACTGGGAGCCGCCTTTGGCGCCTTTCTCGGCTCCGGAAAAACCGTGGTCACCAGTCGCGATGCCTCCGATGTCTCGCGCCTACTGAAACGCGGGCTTATCAGCGGATTCCTGGCCGCCGGAGTGGATGTCGATGACCTGGAGATGATGCCTATTCCGGTGGTTCGTTACGCCCTTCGCACCGGATCCTATGGAGCGGGCGTATATGTCCGCCACAATCCTGATGATTACCATCTGATAGATATTATCTTTTTCAACGGCGACAGCCTCGATATGCCGACCGCCAAGCTGAAGAAAGTGGAACGGCTTTATTCCGGTGAGGATTTCCGCCGTGCCAGCCTTGATGAAATCGGCCATCTCGATAATCCACAGGGCGTTCTCGAAAATTACCGCACCGACTTCATCGCGGCTATCAATCCCGATATTATCCATAAGGCCGGATTTAAGGTTGTCATCGATTACGGCAACGGCGGCGCCAGCCTGGTTTTCCCGACTATCTTTTCTCAGTTGGGAATAAATATCATCGCTCTCAATGCCTATCTCGATCCCCGCTTGTTCTCGCGTCATCCTGATGAGATGGCCGAATCGATCGTTCAGCTCTCCTCGATTGTCCGCTCGCTTCACGCTGATGTCGGCTTCCATATCAATCCGGCCGCCGAGAAAATCACGGTGGTTGACGAAAATGGAAATTTGGTCGATAGCCAATTGCTCCTGCTATTGGTGACCGATCTTTTCCTCCGCTCACATCCCTCGCGAAGAATCGCGGTGCCGGTTTCGGCCTCGATGGGGGTGGAGGAAATCGCCGCCAATTATGGCGTGGAGGTTCTCCGGGTACGGAATACCCATCTGGCGATGATGGAAGCATATCAGGCAGGCGGGGTCGATTTTGTCGGCGGAACGCTGGGCGGATTCATTTTCCCCGGATTCCAGATGGGCTCTGATGCTATTCTGGCGATTGCCTCGATTATCGAGATGATGGCCAAAGAAAAAACTCGTTTGGGCGAGATGCGCGGCGATTTCGAGAAATATATCCGGCGCGAGATAAAAGTTCCCTGCCCCTGGGCCAAGAAGGGTCAGGTTATGCGACGGCTTATCACCAACACCGACAACAAGAGCCGCCAGTTGATCGATGGTATCAGGATTTTCGAGCCGGGCGGCTGGGTGCTGGTCACGCCCGATAATATTACCGCCGCTTTTTCGATTCAGGCCGAATCGGAATCGAAAGAATCACTCGATGATTTGATCGACCGTTATAAAACGTTGGTCGAGGAAGCCCAGGATTAGAAATCTCCCATAATGCAAAACGCCCCGTTGTGAAACGGGGCGCCGTGCAGGTAATAGGTTGGGAAGCCTTTGTATCGTCAACTTTATCGGCGTCTTTTCATATCTCTAATTGTTTATACTTTGGTTTCCAGAAAATGTTTCCAAAATATCAAAAAATTTATATGTGTAGCCATTTTGTCTCTTTTTGGGCGTCCGGGAGCCCGAATTTGACTTGATTTAAGAGCAGTGAAGCTGTAATATTAGCCGAAAGCCGACAGGCTACGGTTGTCTGCGGCTGATTTCTCATGGTCGGAGGTTTTTGATGGATTATTTTAAACGAACCAGAGTTTCGAAAATCCTTCTTGAGGATAAAGTCAGTCTCAATCAGGAAATTATCATCCTGGGATGGGTAAGAACTATCCGGGTTTCCAAGGAGGTCGTTTTTATTGAGATAAACGACGGCTCCTGTGTCGGGAACCTTCAGGCGGTAGTCCAGAGCCAGGAAAATTTCCCGGTCATCAAAAAGATTCTTACCGGCGCGGCGGTAAGAGTCGCGGGGAGACTTATCGAATCTCCGGCGCAGGGGCAGAAATATGAGCTGGCGGTTTCGGAGTTGGACCTGATCGGCGAGGCGGACCAGACTTTCCCGCTTCAGAAAAAACGGCATACTTTTGAGTATCTGCGCGAAATCGCCCACCTTCGCCCGCGCACCAACACTTTCGGGGCGGTAAACCGGATTCGCTCCAAGATTTCGTATGCCATTCATAAATATTACCAGGAACGGGGATTTTACTATATCCATACGCCGATAATCAGCGCCTCGGATGCCGAGGGGGCGGGCGATATGTTCCGGGTCACTACTCTGCAGTTGAACAAGGCGCCGGTCAAGGATGGGAAGATCGATTTCAACGAGGATTTTTTCGGGACCGAGGCTTTTCTGGCGGTCTCCGGGCAACTGGAGGCGGAAATCGCGGCGATGGCGCTGGGGGATGTTTACACTTTCGGGCCGACTTTCCGCGCCGAAAACTCCAACACCTCGCGCCATGCCTCGGAGTTCTGGATGATCGAACCGGAGATGGCGTTTTGCGAGCTTGAGGATGACATGGAAGTGGCGGTCGATTTTCTCAAGTACCTGTTCCGGTATGCGCTGGAGCAGTGTGCCGATGAGATGGCCTTTTTTGGCCAGTGGATCGATAAGACCATTCCCGAGACGCTGGAGCATGTGATTAAATCCGAGTTCGAGCGCCTGCCCTATACCGAGGCGATCAAGATTCTGGAAAAGTCGGGCGAGAAGTTTGAGTTCCCGGTGAAATGGGGGATCGACCTTCAATCGGAGCATGAGCGGTACCTGACCGAGAAGACTTTTAAGAAGCCGGTCATTGTCTATGATTATCCCAAAGATATCAAGGCGTTCTACATGCGGGTCAATGATGATGACAGGACGGTGCGGGCGATGGATGTTCTGGTGCCGAAAATCGGCGAGATAATCGGCGGCTCGCAACGTGAGGAGCGGTATGACGTGCTTAAAGCGAATATGGAAGCGAAACATATCAATCCGGAGCCGTATTCCTGGTATTTTGACCTGCGCAAGTACGGCACGGCGCCGCATGCGGGGTTCGGGCTGGGGTTTGAGCGAACGCTGATGTATATCACCGGCATTGCGAATATCCGGGACATTTTGCCATTCCCGCGGGTGCCGCGCTGGGCGAAGTTCTAAGGCTTTCACGCAAGCGCCCCCTTTTGTCATTCCGGGCTTTGACCCGGAATCCAGTTTCTGTTCCGTCAGGTCCTGAGTTCCCCCGTGGAAAACGGGGGAATGGTGACCTGACGGCTTTCCCCATACTCGCGGAAAGCGTCAGGTCTCGCTTCCGCTGACGCGGAAACTAGGACCCGACGCAACGAAGAATTTTGCCGTTCCCGCGTGTGCCGCGCTGGGCGAAGTTCTAAAGTATTCAGGCTAACACATTATACTATTAGCGCTTAGCCGCGTAGTCTGGTATGGCGGAACCCCAGACGAACTCTTGCGATTCCGCCAAATTTCCTTGACAGAATGATAAATGTTGGATATTCTTATTTGTCTTTGGCTTATTAAAGTGAAGCGAATATTAGACTAATTAAACAACTGGCGTGTTTGGGACGGATGCGTAATGCAGGCCCCTATAGAACAAAACCCACGGCAAATCCGGGGTAACTGCTATATATTGGGGAGTGTTGAAAAACCCTACTTTTATAGATTAGGGATGGCCGCTGACCTTATTCGGTTGATGGCATGGGAATTCTTTCGGAATGGTCTTATATAGTCCCAGAAGGCGGCCAAGACGTGCATTATGATTCTGTAATTGGG